>JANQZX010000037.1:22344-36379 GCA_030728245.1 Saprospiraceae bacterium
TATCAAAACTACCAGCGCACCCTACCCAAAATAAAATTTCAGGAGAAATACCCTCGTTGTAAAGCGTTGAATAAATAGGAACCTGGATAGACATATAAGAGCTTAAGGTTATTAACTAATCATTTACATCGGCAATCCAAGCGGATCTTTCTGTTGACAATGACCACGCTGCCTGATTATTTTCTAAACTATTAAACAGAGGAACCCAATCAGCTGGTCCAGCTGATAGAGTTAATATTTCATAACGCCTCATTTTTATAATTGGTTCAAGAGGATTTATCAAAACGGGACAAGCTTCAACACAAGCATTGCAAGTGGTACAAGCATGAATTTCTTCTGGTGAAATTTGAGAAAATAGGGACAGACCATCTGAAAAATTAGCTGGTGAAAGGGGTAGATTTTTATCCTGACAAAAAGCTACATCACCCCTATCCAGTTTTTTTCCCACCTCATCGGCTCTATCTCTGATATCCATCATTATTTTACGAGGAGATAATTTTTTACCTGTCATATTTGCAGGACAAACCTCAGTACATCTGCCACATTCAGTGCAGGTATAAGCATCTAAAATATTTTTCCAGGAAAGATTAAACACATCATTACTTCCAAAATCTGGTAATTGATTGGTGTCATTACTTGATTCGGATATTCCAAGTAAAGACTTAACCTCATCCATAATTGCAGGCATATTTTCTATTTTACCTCTGGGTTGGGTATTTGCATAATAGGTATTTATAAAGGCAAAAATAATATGTAAATGCTTTGAATAAGAGAGATATATAATAAATCCGAAAACCACAATTATGTGACCCCACCACCCTACTCTTTCTAACAAATGCAGTGTATTGATATCAAAATCTTGAAGCAACGGAACCAGAAAACCACTTAAAATAAATTGATATGATTCTTGGTGTAAGGCAACGTCAGCGCTATTCATCATAAAAATGAATGTGACCAGAACAATTTCAGCTAACAGTATGATTAATGCGTCCAATGCAGGCCAACCTCTTAATTCTACGCTTTGGAAACGGGGAATTTTTAATAAATTTCTTCTGGCTAAGAAAATAAAAGTACCAATAAGTGCCAATAAAGAAAGGACTTCAATAAAATTTATGATAAATAAGTAAAAGGAACCTAATATGGGTAAAAATATACGGTGAGAACCAGTTATTCCATCCACTAGAATTTCGATTAATTCAATTTGTGTGAAAATGAATGCCACATAAATGAATAGATGTAAGGTGGCAGGTAACCATTTTGTAAACATTTTTTTTTGTCCGAAGGCAATAAAAACGACATTTTTCCATTTTTCCAAAGGAGTGCTGGTAGGCGCCCAATCAACTCCTAGATTAATATTTCTCGAAATAGCCAAAAATCTTTTTGCAGCAAATCCAAAAGATAAAATGCAAAGAATTGAAAAAATTATTTGTTGATGCATAATATATCCTTTTTTGTTTAAAGGTAATTGTTTTACATTAGACTTTTAATTTCAATTTCAACTAAATTTCCCTTCCATGAAGATTTTAAGTTCCAACCAGGTAGCCCGAAAAATCAAAAGATTAGCCATAGAAATATGCAGTAATCACTTAGATGATAAGGAAATATATTTTGCGGGAATAAACAAAAAAGGAGTTCAATTTGCGAACATTGTAGGTGCTGAACTAATGAAGACTAGTCCAATTACCATAAACTTTTTTTCTATAAAGCTTGACCCGGGTAATCCTTTAAACGAACAAATTGAGGTATCGACCGATATCAGTGCGCTATCAGGAAAAAAAATAATTCTATTTGACGATGTTGCCAATACAGGAAGAACCATTTTTTATGCTTGTAAACCATTTTTAGATATCATCCCTGAAAGACTTGAAATTGCAGCGTTAGTAGATCGCAAGCATAAACTATTTCCCATTCAGGTTGATTACGTGGGGCTATCACTAGCCACCACGTTACATAACAATATTGAAGTAATCTTCAACGAGGACAAAACCGCCGAAGCTTATTTAAGTTAATTATTTCTTTTTCTGTTGCGTTTTAGCATTTTTCTGCTGTTCGGCTATTTTTCTTTGCTCTTCCAGTACTTTTTGTAATCTGTCCTGAAAACCACCCGTCTTTTTAGGTTTTTTCTTATGATTTTCCATCTGAGCAAGAATTTTAGCCTCATCTATTAGGAATGCCTTTGTAGCCATGGTTTGACCAATATTCAAGACGTTACTAAACAATAAATAAGCAGTTAATCCCGACGCATAACTATTGAAGAATCCTAAAAACATAATTGGCATAACGTATTGCATCCATTTCATCGCAGGATTAGCAGAGAAATCCATGTTTTTAGAATTATAGAAAGTAAATGCAAGCGTTGAAATAGCCCAAAGAATAGTAAATAAACTGATATGACTTCCAAATCCAAAAGGAATTGCGAAAGGTAGCTGAATCCATTCATCGTAGGAAGAAAGGTCGTCTGCCCATAAGAATGGGGCCTGTCTAAATTCGATAGCAGCTGGAAAAAAGCGATATAGAGCGAACCAAATAGGCATTTGTAAAAGCATAGGAAGACAACTACCTAAAGGATTAACTCCAAATTCTCTATACAACTTCATTGATTCCATTTGAACGGTAGAAGCATCATCCTTATGCTTTTCCTTCAATTTATCAATTTGAGGTTTTAGTGCCGTCATTTTACTTTGAGAATAAATCATTCTGTAAGTCAAATAAAATAAGGACAATTTTACTAAAAAGGTTAAGATGAAAATAACAATTCCTTTATTTACAAAGAACTGTGAAATCCAATTAAATACTGGACGGATTACCCAACGGTTTATGGTTCCAAAGAAAGACGTTCCGAAAGCTATAATATCCTCCAGATTATTACCCATGGCATATAGTCTGTCGAATTCATTTGGTCCCAAATAAAAATCCATTGAGAATGAATTATCAGCGTTTTTAAAAGGAATAACAATTTCTGCATCCATTTTTTTCAACGCCTTATCAGAATCATCAAGAAAAGTGGTAACCATTTTAGCCCCTTTGAAATTTTCAGATGCTAAAAGACTAACATTAAAAAACTGTTGAGTAAAAGAAACCCATTTGATAGGTGTATTGTCTTTGTTCTCAATATCGGAACTTGTGCAAGAACAATGTTTTGGATTATCAATACCAGGTTTGTAGTAAATAGCAGAATAATTTTTCTCATAACTCACTGCCTTTTCTAATTTTCCAAGGTAGCTAACCCACCTAAGCTTAATGGAATTAAACCCTTTATCCAAAATATTATCTAAATTTTTTGTCTTAATGGAATAATTAAAGAGATAATTCTCCGGATTTAAGGTATAAACCTGTTCAAAATATCCCCCATTATTTGCCACAGCCTTAAAACGAATCGTATTACCTTCTAGAGACCCCTCAAAAATGAGGTCTTTTGTATAAATAAATCCACCTGGAATTGATTTTATCGGAAGAGCATAATAAAATTTATCCCGATCATCAGACATTAAGCGCAAAGGTTCTTTAACGTCCTTCCTGTCTGCATTTTGAACAATCTTATGATGATTTTTAATTAAAACCTCTTTTATAGTACCCCCTTTAGTACTAAAGGTAACTTTTAGCAAATCATTTTCCAGAACGAAATCTGATGCCTTTCCTGATGCTGCATTAGAAAAAGTACCAAATTTATTTTCTCTGTCAACCAATAATTCAGTACTATCTTTCTGAGATTCTGTTGATTGAATAACTATTTTTTCTCTAATGCCTTCTTTTGTTTTCCTAGCCAGCATAATGGAATCTTCCATTTTTTGCTGCTTAATTAGTTCATCCTGGGAAGGAGAAGTAACTACTTGCCAGAGAACAAATAAACCAAAAATTAAAAGTAGACCCAGTTGTGTATTTCTATCCATTACAGCCAATAATTTGTTTAAGACTAAAATAAAGCCGCACAAATGTACAATAATGAGGTTAATTAGGAAATTCATTTGACATGTTTATTTAAGAATCTATAAAGAAGTCAATTATTGATATGTCAAATTCAAATGTTATATTTGCATTGTTATAAAAACAAAAAGAATATGTTTCAAAGTTTAAGTGATAAGTTAGAAGGCGCTTTCAAATTATTGAAGGGTGAAAATCGGTTAACCGAGATTAATATTGCCCAATCTATCAAGGAGATTCGACGAGCATTAGTTGCAGCGGACGTTAATTATAAAATTGCTAAAGAGTTCACTGATAAGGTAAAAGACAAGGCCTTAGGTAGTGAAAATGTACTTAAATCGGTAAGTCCCGGTCAATTATTAGTAAAAATTGTTCAGGACGAGTTAACCTCCTTAATGGGAGGACAAACCGAAGGAATTAATCTTACAGGAAATCCAACAATCATTCTTATTGCCGGACTTCAGGGTTCAGGAAAGACCACTTTTTCTGGAAAACTGGCTTATTTTTTAAAAAGTAAAAAGAAAAAATCTCCTCTGCTTGTCGCCTGTGATGTTTACAGACCTGCAGCCGTGCAGCAGTTAACCGTCCTTGGGCAACAGATTAATGTGCCCGTTTTCTCAGATGTGGACTCAAAAAATCCAGTTGACATTGCGTTAAGAGCCATTGAATTTGCTAAAAAGGAGAAACTTGACACTGTTATTGTCGATACAGCGGGTCGATTAGCTATCGACGAGGAGATGATGAAGGAAATTGCCGCTATCAAAAAAGCCATTGGACCACAGGAAACGCTTTTTGTGGTAGATTCAATGACTGGACAGGACGCTGTGAATACAGCTGAAGCCTTTAATCAAACCTTAAATTTTGATGGCGTTGTTCTAACAAAACTTGACGGTGATACCAGGGGAGGAGCTGCGCTTTCCATTAAATATCAAGTGGGAAAACCTATTAAATTCTCAAGCAATGGGGAGAAAATGGAGGCACTTGATCAGTTTTACCCAGATAGAATGGCACAGAGGATTCTTGGAATGGGTGATATTGTGAGCTTTGTTGAAAAAGCGCAAGAACAATTTGATGAAAAAGAAGCTAAAAGAATTGAAGCAAAAATTCGAAAAAATCAATTCGATTTTAATGACTTTATGGGCCAAATTCAACAGATTAAAAAAATGGGCGACCTGAAAAGTGTAATGAACATGATTCCGGGAATGGGCAAAATGGCCAAGGATATTGATATAAATGATGGTGCCTTTAAAAAGGTAGAAGCGGTTATTCAATCCATGACACCCAAGGAAAGGATGAACCCGGACCTCATAAATACAAGCAGAAAAAATAGAATTGCCTTAGGTTGCGGTCAAAGTATAGCAGATATCAATGCATTTATCAAACAATTTGATCAAATGAGAAAAATGATGCAGAAAATATCTAAAAATCCTTCCATGGGAATGCCTAATATGGGACCAGCAGGAAGAGCCAGACGATAATAAAAAAAGGAACCCTTCTTGTTTTTACAAGAAAGGTTCCCTGATATACATCGCAAAATTAAACCATTACTTGACACAAAGATAGTAATACTATTATCAAGATGCAACGGTATTTCATTTTATTTTTAAAATATTTTCCAAAGCCTTCTTGGGTTGAATAAACTTCCCTGTTTGCAAGGTGTTTTGTGTATCCAGTCCAGTATTGCTGAGGATTATAAAAGCTTCTTTGGCAGTTAAAGCGGGATGGACACTTTTCATGATAGCGATTAAAGAGGCCACGTAAGGTGTTGCCATAGAGGTTCCACTTAACAATCCGTAATGGTTATGGGGTAGCGTAGAAAGTATGTTCACTCCAGGAGCAGATACTGCCATTTTAATCTCCGACACTTTATTAGAAAATGAGGCCTTGGCCAGATTTTCATCGACTGCCGAAACCGTTATTACCCCTGTAACATTAGCTGGAGAAAACTCTTTTGCATTCCGATTACTGTTTCCAGCTGCTACAACTACGATGCAACCTTTCGACGCAGCATAAGCCACTGCTTTTTTATAAATCCTTTGATGAAATGGATTTCCAGGACCACCTAGTGAAAGAGAAATAACGGTAGCGCCTTTATCTACGGCTTCAATAATACCATCCACTATGGTTTCTTTCGTTCCATACCCAGCGGCATTTAAAACCCTGATACTAGATATATTAAAAAAGGCATCCGTTGTATTTAAAGAAGCTACTCCCAGATTATTACCTGTAACGGCTGACGCGATACCGGCACAATGGGTACCATGACCTTTGGGATCCATGTCAGCCCCTGTAGAAATAGATCTGAAATGACCAGACAAATCTTCGTGATTTTTATCAATGCCTGTATCCAGAATAACTAATAACCCTTTTTTTCTATTTGTCCATGTATTTTTCGATACTACATCGTTTAATCCAACAATATTCAACTTATTTAGTGCCCATTGATTACCCGATAAGGGGTCTTTGGTAATTGGAGGCTTTAATTCGGGACCTTCCGGCCATTTACTACCTGGTAAATTTAGTTGATACAAGCTATTGGGTTCAATGTGAATTACCCCCTTTATCTTCCTCAAATGCCTCAACAGATTATTCCAATTACTGTAGGTTGTAATATTTACATCCAACTTAAGATAATCATCCAAATCTGTTTGGTTATACCTTTCAGGATAAAATGCATCAGACATACTGATTACCGATGTAATATTTTTAACCTCAGATGGTCGAAAAGAATCTTTTTTTACCAACATAATAATTTCGGCAGTATCTTCTAACTGTAAAGACTGAAGGGTAAATTTTCCAGGGAAATAGTAATGTAATGAAATGGTTCCTATGGCCAGAAGTAAAGAAGCAGGCAATATAAACTGTCCAAAACGAACAGCAATAAACAAAAAAGCTGCACTTAAACTGATAGTTAAAAAGTCTCTGCTAACATAAAATAGAAGGTCTGACATATTTGCTATGTCCATCGACAGGCCTACAAAATATAGGACGAGAGATAGAGGAAAGATCAGCCAAAAAACAACATTAGTCCATCTTTCTTTCCCAAAAAACCTCCAAAACAGATAAATCTGAATGAACAATAAACCAAAATGATACAACATAAAGAGGTTATTAAAGGAGTAAGCACAGAAAAAAGGCAAATTAAAATATTAATATTTAGCGGGTACACCTTTTGCTGGCAGTGATTTTAGAATAAAATCTCTAAAATCTTCATTTGATTTTTCAAGATCTTCTCTTCTCAGGTACATCATGTGCCCACTTCTATAACCTTCAAAACGCATTCTATTTTTGAATCTGCCAGAAGGATCCATGTTCCACATAGAGTATTTTGCATCGAAATAGGTACAGGCCCCATCATAATAACCTGATTGAACCATCACATTGAGGTAAGGATTTTGTGCCATAGCCTGTCGTAAATTTTCCCCAGTTTTGTCACCAGATCTATCCCAGGGATTTACAGGACCGAACATATTATACTTCAAATCAGTCTTAAAATTAAGCGTATTACTTATATAATGATTGATAGCTGGGGTAAATGAATGCAACCAAGACGTCAGTTCTGAATTATAATCGGGTGAATCGCCTGACAATTGTCTGTCAATGCCCAAATATCTACTATCGAGGCGACCTACGGTATATCCACCTTGATTTCTCCTAAGATCTTTCCAGAAGAAAGAGGTAGAGACATCCAGATTATTCTGTAGAACGCTTTCCAGAGAGAGACCTGAATATTCAGAGAATTTTTTTGCGACCTCCAACTTCTTATTTTCGGGTAAAAAACCACCCATAGCCATCGCGGGAAGAAGTTCCTCAATAGTGTATTTTTCCACTTCAGGTAAAAAATCTGTTAAATCTTTTTGCTGATATTCTGGTTTCAACAATTTGTGATACCAAGCTGTTGCGGCAAAATAAGGTAAACGATTGGCAGCATCTACCGGACCATCTCTTAAAATACCAAGATCAGTTGGAGAAACTAAAACCACACCATTTAAATACATCCATTGGCTATTTTGCAGTTCAAGGGCCAGACCAGAAACTCTTGTGGTACCATAACTTTCACCTATAAGAAATTTAGGAGAGGGCCATCTGTTTTTTCTTGTAACAAAGGTATTTATCCATTCCGCTAAATACTTTATATCGGCATTTACACCAAAGAAAACAGAAGGTTTCACCTCTTTATCCAAAATCCTGGAATATCCAGTATTTACCGGATCAATAAATACAATATCTGCTACATCTAAAATAGAATAGGGATTATCCTGCACGCCATAAGGTTGAACAGGATACCCTTCAGAATCGATATTTAATACTTTAGGACCAGTATAAGCCACATGCATCCATACAGATGCAGAACCAGGTCCACCATTAAAAGAAATGACTAAAGGTCTGTTAGTCTGATCCTTAATATCAGTTCTTTCATAATAA
This sequence comes from Saprospiraceae bacterium, assembly GCA_030728245.1. Lineage (GTDB taxonomy): Bacteria > Bacteroidota > Bacteroidia > Chitinophagales > Saprospiraceae > BJGN01. The sequence goes on from JANQZX010000037.1 coordinate 30,691, forward strand.
GTATAAAAAAGAGAAGCGATAACTTTTCCCGAAACATCCCAAACAGGTTGTGTACCTGTAGTAGCTTTATAGGGAACTGGTTTACCTTTTATAACCACTGCACCCAAAGTTAAAACTTGCGTATCGGCGGGTAATGTTACCGTTTGACTGATTACATTCAACACAGAAAAACAAAGAAAACAAAATATTACAAAACTTTTTTTCATAAAGAAAGGTATTTAATATGAATTAATTAATTGCTAAAGTAAGAAATAAAACGATATCCTTTTTCTTAACTTTAAGCTAAAAACAAATTAGATATGTCAGTTTTAGAAAAACAGAAATGTGTCATTATCGGTTCGGGACCTGCGGGATATACAGCAGCTATATATGCAGCAAGAGCGGGATTAAATCCAGTATTGTTTACAGGCAAAGAACCAGGAGGTCAATTAATGATTACTACCGATGTTGATAATTTCCCAGGCTACCCTGCAGGAATTATGGGACCTGAAATGATGGAAGATTTTCGTAAACAAGCGGAGAGGTTTGGGACAGAAATAAGATATGAATTGATCACAGGGGTAGATTTCACAGGGCCTGTACATAAACTTACCACGGAAAGCGGAACAAATATAGAAGCGAATACCGTTATCATTTCCACTGGAGCAACTGCTAAATGGTTGGGATTGGATTCAGAAAAAAGATTAATGAATAAAGGTGTTTCAGCCTGTGCCGTTTGTGATGGATTTTTCTTTAGAGGAATGGAGGTAGCAGTGGTTGGTGCAGGAGATACAGCGGCTGAAGAGGCATCTTATTTAGCAAAATTATGTCCAAAAGTGCATTTAATTGTTCGTAGAAATGAAATGAGGGCATCGAAAATAATGCAGGAAAGGGTCAAAAATACACCAAACATTATCATTCACTGGAATACAGAAACAGTTGAAATTTTAGGTGAAAACGAAACAGAAGCGGTAAGAATTAAAAATAATGTCAACGGATCAGAAGAAGTAATCCCTGTAAAAGGATTTTTTGTAGCTATTGGTCATCAGCCAAATACATCTATTTTTGAAAAGTGGTTATCCATGGATTCCTCAGGATATCTTATTGCCCAACAAGGAAGCACAAAAACCGATATTCCTGGTGTATTTGTTTCCGGAGATGCCGCTGATAAAGTTTATCGTCAAGCGATAACCGCTGCTGGAACAGGATGTATGGCAGCATTAGATGCGGAAAGATATTTAGTTGAACATGGTATATCATAATTAAACCAAATAAATAAACCCTTTTTTTAAAAGGTTATTATATTTGACCCGTAATTCCCTTATTAAAGGGATAAACATTTTTTGTTTCCAAATCATTTTTTTATGTCAACTAAAGCAAATACTAAATTTCGTCCCGGCGTTCTTTTCGGTGAAGAAGTTACAGAATTATTAAACTATGCCAATGAGAAGGATTTTGCCTTACCTGCTGTTAATGTAATCAATACAAGTACTATAAATGCTGTTTTGGAAACAGCTGCTGCTGTGAATTCTCCAGTAATTATACAATTTTCTAATGGGGGTGCCGCGTTTTATGCTGGAAAAGGATTAAGTAATGAAGGACAAAGAGCAGCAATTGCCGGTGGAATTTCAGGTGCCTATCATGTTCATGCCCTTGCTGAACATTATGGAGTTTCTGTTATTTTGCATACTGACCATTGCTCAAAAAGTTTATTACCCTGGGTTGACGGATTATTATTAGCCAGTGAGAAACACTTTGCTTCAACGGGTAAACCCCTGTTCAGTTCTCACATGCTTGATTTATCTGAAGAATCATTAGAAGAAAATATACATACCTGTGTTGACTACTTCAAACGTATGGCACCCATGGGTATGACCCTTGAAATAGAATTGGGTGTTACCGGTGGAGAAGAAGATGGCGTTGACAATTCCGATGTTGATAATGCAAAATTATATACTCAGCCTGAAGAAGTTTCGTATGCTTATGAAAATTTAAATGCCATAAGTAATCAATTTACTATTGCTGCTGCTTTCGGAAATGTGCATGGTGTTTACAAACCAGGAAATGTACAGTTAGAGCCAAAAATTTTATTAAATTCTCAGAAATTTATTCAATCCAAATTCAACACTTCCGCTAATCCTGTGAATTTTGTATTCCACGGTGGCTCAGGTTCTAGTAGAGAAGAAATAAGAGAGGCCATAACTTATGGTGCAGTTAAAATGAATATTGACACAGATATGCAGTGGGCATTCTGGGACGGTATTCGTCAGTTTGAAGCAAAGAACAGACCTTTTTTACAAGGACAAATAGGCAATCCGGACGGTGCTGAAAAACCTAACAAGAAATTTTATGACCCACGTGTGTGGTTAAGAGAAGGAGAAAAAACATTTGTAGCCAGATTAAAGTTGGCCTTTGAAGATTTAAATTGTCTTGACAGGAACATTTAACCTACGACCACAGTGCCAGTCTCTTTAGCCAGACTGGCCTGTGCCTCTTTCAAACGCAAGTGCAGTTTTATATGATACATATAAGATGCTTCGTTTGCTGAAGCATCCATTGTTTTTAGGGTATTTAGATTTTCCCTGATTAGCTTACCTATTTTTCTGAACCTAAATCGTTTTAAAGAATCAGAAGCATCTTTAATAAAATTTTCTTCCGGGACTTTTTGGCTCAAAAAAATATCCCATTTCTTTTCCCAATTTTCACTAAGTGTATATGGTGAAATAGTAAAAGAAACAGCTAAATTTTTCAATTCCGCAGCATCGTGATTTATAAAAAAAGCGGTGTCTGGAAGAGCGGTCCCTTCTAAAGAATGATGAAGAAACAACTCAACGACTCTTCTGTATAAAGGATGATCAAATCCGTCGATAATATCTTGAATATTTTGAATAATGAAGTGCCCAACCATTAACTCCTTACTCGCATCAATATATTGGTTTCCAGATAATATAAGTATTCTTGCGATATCTCTTTCCTGATGTTCATCACCTAAGGATATATTAATAGAATCATCTTCTTTAAATTCAAGAATTGGCGTAGGCTCATTTATATCCCTCTCTGAGGAAGCTTTTTCAAGATCTTTCTTTAGATGCCTGTTAATTTCAAAAAGAATAGCATTTTCATCAATCTGGAGAAGATCTTTACAGATTTTGACAAAAGATTCCCTCTTTAAAGGATTTCTAACTTTACTAATAGTTACTGCAATTTGAGAAAGAATAGAAGCCCGTCGTTGAGGATCATTTCCAGCTGTCTTCAACAAATGAGTCATTTCAAACTGCACTAAATTTTTAGCATTTTTATTTAAATACTCTTTAAATTGATGAGAACCAACTTTTTGAATAAAGGAGTCTGGGTCATCGCCTTCAGGAAGGGTAACTAAGCGAACGTTTAAATCTTCTTCAAGTGTTAAACCTAAACCCCTAATAGCTGCATTTACCCCCGCATTATCGCCATCGAATAAAATCAAAATATTTTCAGTCAGCCTTTTAATCAGGCGTATCTGATCTCTGGTCAAGGAGGTACCAGATGAGGCGACCACATTACTGATACCCGCTTGATGCAAAGATAAAACATCGGTATATCCTTCCGTTAAAATGCATTCATCTTCCTTCTGAATCATTTTTCTGGCAAAATTCATCCCGAATAAGGTTTTACTTTTTACGTAAATCTCTGTTTCCGGCGAATTTATATATTTTGGTGCTTTAGTATCTTTAATTAAAATCCGTCCAGCAAATGCAATTACTTTTCCAGACATATTGAAAATGGGAAACATGACCCTTCCCCTAAAAAAATCATTTCCCTGACTATTGGTTAAACCTAATTTTTGCAAGTATTCTAAAGAATACCCCATTTTAATGGCCTCTGTCGTCAGTGCATTCCCTGATTCAGGAGCAAATCCAAGTTTAAATTCATTAATAATTTCCTCCCTAAATTCTCTATGTTTGAAATAGGACAATCCAATATTCCTTCCTCTTTCCGATTCCCATAATTGCTTTGCGTAGAACTTAACGGCAAAATCATTAATTAGATATAAAGATTCCAGGTGTTTCTGCTCTTCTTTTTGAACATCAGAAGTCACCGTTTCATCCAGTTCTATTTTATATTTTTGAGCGAGGTATCTGATAGCATCTGGAAAGGACAGATTTTCAAGTTCCATCACAAAATGCAAACTATCTCCACCTTTACCGCAACCAAAGCATTTAAAAATATTTTTAGAGGGAGAAACTGAAAAAGAGGGTGATTTTTCATTATGAAAAGGACACAATCCAATGAGATTTGAACCACGCCGTTGAAGGGTTACAAAATCTCTTACGACGTCATCAATCTGACATTTTTCTAGAACTTCCTGAATACTAGCTGGGTGTATCATGCCTATTTATTTATAAGTCTGAAACAAACATGGGGTTTACTTCTTTCAAAATCCTCCGGGATACTTTTATCTGTTAACTCTTCTATTGATTCATACCCCTCAATATCCTCGAGATTGAGTTTAAATTTCTTATAATTATTTGAAAAATAAAGAATACCACCGGGCGATAAAATAGATCGAATCTGGTTAATTAACGTAACGTGATCTCTTTGAACATCCCAGGTAAGCAACATTTTTTTGCTATTACTAAAGGTAGGAGGATCTAAAATAATTAGATCATAAGAAGAAGGAGGAACGGTTGGAATCCAGTCTAAAATATCCTCACTGATATAATCATATTTTTTAGACGATTTAAATCCATTGAGATGCATATTTTTCACAGCCCATTGTAGATAAGTATTTGACATATCTACGGTAGTCACTTTCACTGCGTCACCAGCGGCGGCATAAACACTAAAAGAACCAGTGTAAGCAAATAAATTTAACACTCTTTTGTTTAATGCGTCTCTTTTAACCCACTGCCTGGTAATCCTATGATCTAAAAACAAACCAGTATCAAGATAGTCAAAAGGATTTATCAAAAAAAGAAGACCAAATTCCTGAACGGATAAAAGAGCGCCAGAATAATCAAGCTTACTATATTGGTTTTTACCTTTTTGTGCTGATCTTAGTTTTATAGAAATATTTTCAATGTCAATATTTAGCACCTCAGAAATAATTCGCTTTATGTCCAGCAACCAATCTTTATTAGATTCCTTTCCCTCTTCAATAACGTCAATAGCGGCGATCACATGTTCTTCAAATTTATCTATAACAAAAGGAAAATCAGGTAAGTCCTTATCATACACACGATAACAAAAGATAGCTTTAGATTTTGCCCATTTTGCTTTATGTTTAAACCGTTTTCTTAATCTATTTTCAAAATCAATTAAAGCCATAACCTATTTTTCTAGTTAGCAAATAAGGCAGAAACACCTGAAATTTTCTTTACATCATTGTATTTGTAAAATCCCTCACCTGATTTCACACCCAATTTTCCTGCTTTCACCATATTCACCAATAAAACGGCTGGGGCATATTTTGGGTTACCAAATCCGTCTTTCAACACGTTTAAAATAGACATACAGACATCTAGTCCGATATAATCAGCCAATTGCAGCGGCCCCATTGGATGCGCCATACCTAACTTCATAATTTGATCTATTTCATTTACCCCTGCCACATTTTCCTGAAGTGAAAGGATTGCCTCGTTAATCATAGGCATTAAAATCCTATTAGAGATAAATCCAGGAAAATCAGAAACAACTAAAGGCGTTTTATTCAATAAGGCAGAAATCTCAA
>JANQZX010000038.1 GCA_030728245.1 Saprospiraceae bacterium
AAAGTAAGCTATGTTTGGTTAAAATGACAAAAAATTGGATAAGTATCTCTCTTTTTTATTAAATCAACATAAAATTTGTTTATCTTAACCTTATTAACACCTAAATGCTGAAAAAAATGAAAGAATCGACAGAAAAATCAAGAAGAGATTTTATAAAAGCAGCCTCAAAAGGAGTGCTTTTTGCAGCTGTTGCACCCACTGCTTTACATTCGGCAGTAGAAATGCCAACCGTTGTTCCCCAAAAAGCTTTCGGGGCAAATGAACGAATAAGAATAGCTGTTTTAGGTCTGAACAGTAGAGGTCAAAACCATGTCGATGAGTTAATGGCTCTTGCCACGAAATCGAATGTGGAAATTGTCATGTTTTGTGATCCTGACATGGAGGTTCTTCAAAGACGTGCCAATGAATTTAAAACCAAACATGGTAAAACCGTTTTAATTGAACAGGATTTCAGAAAAGCTTATGATGATAAGACGATTGATGCGGTGACCATTGCTTCACCCAATCACTGGCATGCGTTACAGGCTATTTGGGCTTGTCAGGCTGGAAAAGATGTGTATGTTGAAAAACCAGCCACCCATAATTTATTTGAAGGCAGGAAAATGATTGAGGCTGCTTATAAATATAACCGGATTGTACAACATGGCGTTCAATTAAGGAGTTCTATCGCTATAAGAGAGGCCGTAAAGCATTTAGAGGACGGATTGATTGGCAATGTTTATATGGCGAGAGGGTTGGTGTTCAGACAAAGGGCTGATATTGGGAATAAGGGTATTTCTCAAACTCCTTCTACCTTGAATTATGACTTATGGTGCGGACCGGCTCCAATGCGTCCTTTCTCTAAAAATTATGTTCATTATAACTGGCATTGGCATTGGGATTATGGCAACGGGGATGTTGGAAATCAGGGGGTACACGAAACAGATTTATGTATGTGGGGCTTAGGTGTTGATAAGTTGCCGGAAAGGATAACTTCGATGGGTGGTAAGTTTTTATGGGATGATTGTAAGGAAGTTCCCGAGGTATTAACTTCTATTTATCACTATCCGAAAGAGAAAAAGATTATTCAATTTGAGGTTAGGCACTGGCATACCAATCTGGAAGGAGGTGCAGGCGTTGGTAATATTTTTTATGGCGATAAGGGATATATGGTCATAAAAGGTTACGGAACTTATGAGACTTTTCTTGGAAAGAATAATGAAAAAGGGCCAAGCAGATCAGAAAAAGGAGAACTTGGGTTGCATTTTGAAAATTGGATAGAGGCCATAAGAGCAAGGGATATGAGTATCCAAAATGGACCAGTACAATCAGGCCATTTAGCTTCGGGTCTGGCTCATTTGGGTAATATATCTTATCGATTGGGACGGCAGCTTGAATTTGACCCTATTGCGGAAAGATTTATCGGCGAAGGAGAGAATGAGGCCAATGCAATGACATCAAGAAATTACAGAGCACCGTATATTGTGCCGGAAATCATATAAACGTGAACGAAATTTTAACAAAAGCAGAATTAAAAGCCCATTTATTGAAATCAATTACTGATTTCAATAGCCTGGTTGAATCATTGGATAAACAGGAATTCGAAAGGCAACCGGGAGGTAAATGGTCAGCTGGGCAGGATTTAAATCACCTGGTAAAATCGAACCGTACGTTTGGTTTGGTATTTAGCTTACCCCTGTTTTTATTGAATTTCATGTATGGAAAAGCGAACAGACCAAGTAGAAGCTTGTCGGCATTAAAAACGAAATATGCTGAAAAGGCAAATAATTCAGGCCTGCAAGCCCCCGGTTATTTAAAACCAGGCAAGATATACGCAGAGGAAATGGAGGTTTGGATTCGCAAACTTAATGCTTCAGGTGAATATTTGTTAAAATGCCTGGATAAGTATTCTGAGACAACTTTAGACGAAAATACAATGGGTCATCCTTTATTTGGAAAAGTTACTGTGCGTGAAATGTTTATGAGTATTTTCATGCACATATATCATCATCATGCTATACTTCTCAAAAAATTAGGAAAGTCAGCGTAAGATTATTCCAGCAAAGCTCTAAAATAGGCGTTTATATCATACTTTAAGTAGGGTGATATAGACGCTTGTTTTTGAGGAATATATTTAGCCAGGTTTTTTGCTTTGGCATTATTTTCCTTATTAAAAACCAGATTATTCCATTCATTAGGGTCTTTAATCAGGTTATACAATTCCTGAGATTTATCTTCATACTGAATTAACTGGTGGTTATCTTTTACGACTGACACATTGTTAGGTCCGTAAAAGGTCAGCGCAGGGTGTGGCCATTTTTTAGATTGAGGCTGTTGAATTAATGGAAGTAGGGAGTGTCCGTCATTATCCTTATTTTGAGCAATGCCAGCCAAATCAAGAATCGTAGGATAAATATCAACGAGTTGAACGGGAGCGTCACATTTTTTTCCTGCTGAAGTATTTGCCGCTGTTTTAATGATTAACACAGACTGAATAGCTTTTTTCCAAAGCGCTTGTTTTGCATATCTATCTTTTTCCCCCAGATGATAACCATGATCAGACAGTAAAATGATGTGCGTATTACCGGCATATTTACTGTTATTTAAAGCATCCAGTATTTTACCTATTTGAGCATCAGCAAAATGTACACAAGCCAAATAAGCCTGAATTACTTCATTCCATCGACCTTGCTCCAGGAGTTCCTTCGTTGTAGGCATCATAGGAGCGGAAGAAATTTGAATACCTAAAGGAGGGATATCATCCATATCATTTGGCAAATAGGGAGGAAAGGATAAGTTGTTTTTTGGAAAAATGTCATACCATTTTTGAGGAACATACCATGGAACATGAGGGCGAACGAGCCCAACGGCTAAAAAAAACGGCTTATCCTGGGTTTTATTTAGTTGATTAATAGCCCATTCAGCAGAAAAAACATCGGGCATTTCCTCATCCTTTATAGGGAAAGCGCCCCAATCGGTAGAAGTACCTTTTGGTTTGCCATACCAAAGTGGATCATAATTCATACGATCCTTCGGACTGGGACCATATTTACCAGACCAACCACCAAATAAATCAAATACTTTAGCATCGTCCCCGTTATGGAAAAGTTTTCCAACACCTAGTGTTTGATATCCAAATTTTTCCATATAGTCGGGCAGCATAACAGAAGCAGCAGAAACGGCATTACTTTTCTTTAGATCCTTATCGGGTATTTGAAGATAATTTCCAGTTGTTGATGGATACATACCAGAAAATAAAGCCGCCCTTGAAGGGGCACAAATGGGAGCCTGACAATAAGCCTGGGAAAATACGATACCCTGACTGGCCAGTTTATTCAGATTGGGAGTAAGGGTTTGGGGATGACCTTTGAGCGGTTCAATCCAGTCGTTCAGATCATCCACAATAATGACCAAAAAATTTGGCTTTTCCTGTGCCAATATATATGCAGGTTTAACCGACAGAATCAAAGAAAAGAATAAAAGAAGACCCTTCATAGATGTAGTTTATTTTAATTGGATTTTTTTCTTAAATATAGTATTAACTCGGTGAAAATACCCAAATAAAGACCCAATAACATTTTTCACCCCCTAAAAGTAGATTTTTATAACACTGACAAATCCTTTATTTGCAATAGATAAAGTGGAAAAGTAAATTTCTTTAAAAATTAAAGTTTAGTCTATGTGGTTTAAAGTTGGCATTCTTTTTGTTTTGTCCTATTTGATTATTGGAACTAATTCAGGCTATAGTCAAAACAATCTGGTAAAGGGAAAGGTACTGGATGCGGAAATGAATTCACCATTGCCAGGTGCAAATGTATTTTTAAAGGGCAATTCCACCATCGGTGCAACGACTGATCTGGATGGGAATTTCCTGATTAAAATACCTCCTGGAGATCAAATTTTAGTCTTTTCATACTTAGGATTTAAAGATCTGGAAAAGGAGATTAAAGGAGGAAAGGATGAAAATACTTCTTTAGTTATAAAAATGGAATCGGATGCTGTGATGGGTCAGGAGGTAGTGATTACTGGTCAGTTATTAGGACAGGCAAAAGCGATTAATCAACAATTAAGTGCAGAATCTATTGCAAACATCGTTTCCTCTGACAGAATTCAGGAATTACCTGATGTAAATGCCGCTGAAGCCATTGCCAGACTTCCAGGTGTTGCCATAAACAGAAGCGGAGGAGAAGGAACTAAGATTGTTATCAGGGGATTAGAACCAAAATTTAATGCCATAACGGTAAATGGGGTTAGAATGCCAGCCAATTCGGCCAATGACAGATCTGTTGACTTGTCATTGATTTCACCTGAGATGTTGGACGGCATTGAAGTTTTTAAATCTCCTTTACCAGATATGGACGGGGAAGCGATAGGTGGAACGGTCAATTTAAAACTTAGAAAGGCACCCTCTGGATTAAAAATGCTGGGTAAGTTGTTAGGTGGCTATAATAATTTAAATAATGACCTTAAAGATTATAAAGGTGTATTTCAGATAAGTGACCGTGTTTTTAATAAAAATTTGGGCATTGTTGCACAAGGAAGTGCAGAAAGATTTAACAGAGGGGGAGATATTGTCAGTTATTCCTGGAGACAGGGCAGAACAGATCCAGCTACAGGGAATACCGCCATTGACGGAAATACTTTGGCTTTTGAAGACGGCCGTGAGATTAGAGAGAGGTTAAACGGTAGTGTAAATCTTGATTATACCTTGAAAAAGCATACTTTTTCTCTTTTTGGAATATATAGTCAAACAGATAGGAATCAATTTAGCCTTAGAAATTCATATAATCCTGTTACTTCCAGTATCAATTATGAGAGTTCAGCCACGGATAATTCATTGAAAATGAATTCTGTGGCATTGAGTGCTACCCATCCAGTAGGCAAATTACTGATTGACTGGAGTTTGTCAAATGCAGTAACGTTGGGAAAAACACCTTATGATTTTTCCATGAGATTTGTGGATGAGGCCAATCAATTTGATCCAGCATTAAATCGTATGGGACACCCCCGGACCTTTTTTGATGCCGCCAATCCAGATTTGAATTCTTCCTTTTTAAGGAGTAACGATTATGTGAACAGTCAGACAAAAGAAAATGCTAAAACAGCTTTTGTCAATTTTAAATTACCTATTTCCATTGGTAAATGGTTAGGCGGTTATCTAAAAGCCGGAGGTAAATACTACTCAAGTGACCGTGATAGAAATTACGATTTACTTTCTGAGGGATTTTATTATTTAGGGTCTGCAGAAGCCAGACGAGCTGCTACCCAGTACAAAGAACCTTTGATTTATTCTTCTTTAAATGGTAGCCTCATAAGTATTAAAAACTTTTTGGAAGCCGATAACAATCAAGAGAATTTCTATGGTGAAAATGGCGAGCCTATCAATTTTGACGCGAAGATTTCTCCTGAAATAATGCGTAAATGGTTTGATGCTCAATTACCTATTTTAAATAAAGACCGTAGTGGTATAGTTAATAATTACAAGTTAAAAGAAACGGTATCAGCTGCCTATGCTATGATTAAGTTGGAAATTGGTAAAAAATTAACCATTATTCCTGGTTTCCGCTACGAATATTCCGATAATACGTACAGCGCTGGATTTACCAATGTGAGTGGAAGATATGGTGTGAATGGTGAGTATAAAGACACTACCACTTATAGGAAGTACGGTGAATTCTTGCCCCATTTACATATAAAACTTCAACCATTATCCTGGTTGGATATCAGAGGTTCAATGGCTGCAACTTTGGCAAGACCTGATTATAATTTCATAACACCGAGGGCTTTGATTGATGATAACGATACTAACATCAATGCAGGTAATCCAAATTTAGAGCATGCGAAAGCAATGAATTACGATTTGAATGTATCAGCTTATAAAGGCGGATTAGGATTAATAACATTTGGAGTATTTTATAAAGATGTCAAAAATATCTTTGTTCCCTGGAACATTCAATTGACAGATAAGGCTATGGCCGCAGCGAATGGTTGGGCTGGTTATTCTGGATATGAGTTGAACTCCTACACCAATCTGCCAAAATCGAGTGTTTGGGGTTATGAAGCGGACATACAGACGAATCTTAGTTTTTTACCCAAGCCGTTTAATGGAGTGGTATTTAACTTAAATTATTCCAGATTATATTCTGAGACGGAGGTATTCTTCCTGACTTCGGAAACCGTTTTAATAAGACCTTTCCCTCCTATTTTCCAAACAACATACACCAGTCAGGTTAGAAAGGTAAATATGCCTAGTCAGGCACCACATATTTTTAATTTGAGTGTTGGATATGATTTGAAATCATTTTCAGCCAGGGTATCTGCTGTATTTCAGGGAACAAAGCCAAGTAGTTATTCTCTGAATAAAGATTTTGACAGATTCAATCTTCAATTTTGGCGTTGGGATGCCTCTATCAGACAGGGTATAGGAAGTAACTGGAGCTTATTTTTAAATCTTAATAATTTCAGTAATCAGCAGGATATTTCTTTCACCAGAAATATTGAATACCTTAATTCTATACAAACTTATGGTTTTACAGGAACCGTTGGCTTCCAATATAGGCTTTGATTTTTTTAATTACACAAAACGGATTTTTATGAAAAAAACAGTACCAATTTTATTTTTATTAGCATTCACGCTATATTCATCGAGCATTTTTGCTCAAAGAATTGTGGTGATTGATCCAAGCACGGATTTAACGAAACTAAAGGATATTTATCCGGTTATAATGGGCGACACGCTGGCGGGCGGCGTTAGAAAAGATGTAAATACCATTTATAAGTTGAAAAATGGATCTGTTTATGTTTTGTCTGCCCCTTTGGTCAATAAATCGAACTGGACTTTGCATATTGAAGCCACTGATTTGGCTAATGTAAAGGAAAAACCTTACTTAACCCGTATTCCCAATGCATCGGGAGCTTATCCTAATTATATTCTTTCCGAAGGAAATTTAACTTTAAAGAATTTATGGATGGTTACCGGAGAGAGAGGTCCTGCACAAGAACATGATAATGCAAAGTTCATTATTTCAGGTGCTAATACCCGGGTAATCATTGACAATTGTATCATAGAGAAAGACAGAGGTGGATTGGTTCGTCTGGGAGCTAA
>JANQZX010000039.1 GCA_030728245.1 Saprospiraceae bacterium
GGATTTGTACTAAGTAAAATTTTCAAAAACGGTAAAATTGGTAACTGGTTTTAATTAACACAACAAGGATATACTATGAGTCAAGATAAATTATTTGTAATAGGAATTGGCGGCACAGGTATGAGGTGCCTGGAGGCCTTTACACACCTATGTGCAATAGGAATGTTTGATAATCAGGAAATAGAGGTTTTAACACTTGATACGGACCAGTTAAATGGTAATAAAACGAAAACCGAAAATCTGATTGAGCTATACAGCCGCATTAAAACCTCCGATTCCGGCCCTAAAGGAGGAACCCCAAATGCTAATACGTTCTTTTCTGCTAAATTAAATTTACATAAATTTTGGACAGATTACTCTGGCAGTGCGAGAGCTAACTATAGAAGTATATCTAAGCTGGCTGAATGCAATCCTGAAAACAAGTTGGTTTCAGATTTATTTTTAGATGAAAATTCTGTTCAGGAATTTAATTTAGCGCATGGATATCGTGCTCAAACACATTTAGGTTCCCACTTAATGTATCATGCCATAATTGAATCTGCAAGAAATTTAGCATCAGGTTCAAATATAGCAGCTCAAGACCAAGAACTTGAAATTTTTATGAACAAACTCAATGAAGCCGGAAAATTGGGTGCCCGTGTTTTTGTGTTTGGCTCAATATTTGGCGGTACTGGTGCTTCATCAATTCCTGTAATACCTAAGGCTTTTCAAGATTTTATTCAAATACGCTCGGGAGGTAAATCAACGCTTGATTTTAGTAAAACTAAATTTGGTTCTACATTATTAACCGAATATTTCACGTTCAAAAAGCCTGATGCCAAGCAAATGTCCACCAAGGACGATAGTGTAATTGCTGATTCGTCATTTTTCCCACTCAATAGTCAGGCAGCTTTACAGTTTTACCAGAACGACCCAACGGTACAAAGAACATACAAGACCATGTATCATATAGGTTGGCCTGTAGAGAGTAAAAAGATGGGAGATGAAAAAGAAAGCAATACGATTACAGGTGGTGAAAAACAAAAGAATCCTTGCCATATTACCGAAATGCTTTGTGCTTGTGCGGCTTATGATTTTTTTACAAAGTCGTCAGGATTTGATGTGGAGAAAGCAGAATACTTGTATAAAGCAATTGAGTTCAAAGACAACACTTTCAATCTTTCTTTTAATGATTTTGTGGGTAGTGAAAATAAGGCCGGTGAGGTATTTGCAAACAGACTAGGAGCATTTTTCTCTCTTGCCCATATTGTTTTAACAAAAAATGGTGCAGCTTATAGTTCTAATGATAAAGCAGGAATGCGCGCATTTATCACACAATTAGAACAAGCCAAACTGCAATTATACTCTTCATTATCTAACGATGAGTGTACTGAATTAAACGATTATTTTAAGCAGTTTGCTTATTCAGTTGATGGTGAGAAGTTTTACCCCGGTTGGATTTATCAGGTTAGATCAACGGTTGCTCCCGGTACTTTTATGTTTGATAGTAAAGCATTTACTTCGAATACAAAAGAGTTAAAAGATTTAGATGTCGGAGCATTATTTTCAGACGATAAAAATCATTGGCCAAAAGGGGGGATACTTTCTAATAGATATGATTCTTTTGTTAAAACTTTGATTGAAGTTTCGCCTGAAGATTCCCAAAAAGTGAACAACACTAAAGAAAAATTTATGGCGCATATCTATAATGCGATAACCAAGTCTCAAAATATTATTTAAAAGCTATGGCAGAGAAATCATTAAAGGCATTAGCCATAAAATCAAAAGTAGATCTTGCTGGTAAATCAGAATATAAGTGGGATGTAATAGGTCCTATCGAGCAATTTACTAAAGGAATTGTAATTCCTGAATTGGGAATTGAGAAAGATGGTACGGCAAAAGTAGACATTGGAGCTATTGTTTCAGGTATGCCCACCGTGTATGCCAGGGCTAATTTGTTTAGAAATGCTTTAGACAATGTTACTGACAAAGATGCTGAGGCATCCGGTCTTATGTTGTTTTATAAAAGCTTAATTAATGAATGGAGAGGATTAATAAGCTGTATTGCCTTAAATTATAAGGATATCGAGATACAACGTCTGCGTCTTAAATATTCTGATGGTAAAAATATTTTTGAAACTGAAAACATATATGAGCCATTAGGTGCTTTTGGCAATATGTTATTTGAGCGTAAACCCCTTTGGTGCGATCAAACATTGGCAACGAATGATGAAAAAATACCATTTATTGATGTAATCACATTTAAAGGTCAGGTAATTGGTGCGACATCACCAGATAGCTTTCTTTTTACTTCGGTTGGATATAAAGTACCTGAAAAGTTACCTTTCATTAATGTTAATAATGGTAAACTTATCGATCCTTTATTAAGTGATATTCAACCCGAACAATTATTAACTATTCACGCATTCGTTCAGCACATAGTTAATAAGATAGATCAGTTCAAGAATACATTTAACAATCTTGAAAATTTCCTAAAACCAAATTATTCAAGCATATATGGTAATCTGCAAGATTGGCTAAAGGAAATGGATGCCTATGCTACTAAACGTGGCTGGGTTACGCCTTCGCAAAAACCGGGCAGTACTCCGGAAGTAAATATTTTTTCAGCTCCATTCTCTACTTTATTTAATCACTCAACTGAATTATATGGTTTTGAAGGTACTATTTCATCAGAATATTTTGAAGGTGCCATATCTTTCAAACCATCAGAACTTTTATTGCCTGATAACACAGAATTAATTCAATTTAGAGTAAGTAAAGACGAGGCAAAGGATAAGAATTATTTAGCTAATAGGCCTTTGCTTTTGATGAGAGCCGAAGAAAAAGGAAATAACGGAATCTACTGTTATTTTACCTTACCATTCACTCCACGTGCATTGAATGTATTTGGTAAGAATCTGACAACATTAGTAGGTGTTGAAGAGCAAAGTGCATTAAAATCTTTGATTTCAGCTGAATATGAAGCGGATAACATAGGAGAATATGTTAGTGTATCGTTGCGTCTTTTTACCAAGGAAGGTTCTGAAAAAGTTCTGAACAAGAAGTACAAAGTGGTTGATGAAGTTTCTGGACGTGATATTTTAATGTGGCCAAACTTTATTAGTAGAAAGTGGAATAGGTATTTTATCTACAATGAGATACCACATAACGACCGACTATTTCAAGCGACTCCTTTTATTGGGGATATCAGTAATGATGAATTTCCAATCATACTAAATGAAAACAGTGAACCGCTATGTTTGGCCAAAAATGGCAAGTTAGAAGATTTAAAAAACGAAAACTTTAAATCAAGCCTGCTGGTTGAAAGTAATGGCAAGGTTAGTGACAACCAATATCAGTATGAAATTTACGAAAGTAACCAACCTTTTAAGGGGATTAAGTTTACTTATGGCAAATCAGACAATCTAAGTGGTTTCGCAATCATAAGATATGACAAATTAAACAAAAAGAATGATCTTCCGAAAGATTGGACCAATGAAATGCAAAATCTTGCAGAGGCGCGATTAGGAATTGATTTTGGTAGCACCAATTCATCCGTAGCTTATTGGTCGGATAGAGATAATGAAGTCAAAGGATTGACCCTCAAGAACAGAAGAATTTCACTTCTTGCTTCTGACAACAAAAATAATGATGAGCGACCTGCTGTAGAAGATGAAGTGTTTTTCTTTCAGAATGATGAAATAAAATCTAATGCCATAAAATCCGTTTTAGCTGTTCACGACTATAAGAGGCTTTCAAACCCTACTAACTTGTCTCAAGAACAATTGTTGGAAAAAGAAATTATCGGTGGTTTTCCTTGTTTTGAGAAGAATTTACCAATAGAGACTTCTGATAATAGCAAGCATACATTAAAATTCAATAGGGCTGGAATTGCAGAGCTGAAATACAATATGAAATGGTCAAGCAATCCGCTTGAAAAAAGCCATAAAAAGGCGTATTTGAGTTCTCTAATGCTTCATGTTTATGCTCAGCTTTTTGAAGAGGGGCATGAACCAACATCTGTTAAGTGGTCATATCCTTCTTCAATGGGTACAAGTTTGTTAAATGAATATTGGGATATCTACAACTCTTTAAAACAAATTACACCGATTGTTCAACCTAAAAGTTTAACGATATATCCACCTTCTGATCTTTCCAATATAAATACATCCGGAGGAAATACATGGGCGGAATCAGGCAATTTAGGTGGTGGATCTTGGGGTGACACAACTGGATCAAACCCAAGTTCAGCAAGTTCCTGGGGTGATACTGGAAGTTCTTGGGGTACACCAACTGCCCAACCTGCTTCAGGAGGATGGGGAAACCAAGAATCTTCAAAGTCTAAAAACATTGTGGAGATTAAAACAGATAGCGGCCCTTTAAAATTTAACTTTAAACAATTAGAGGACAAGGAATCGATTACCGAATCTTGTGCTGTCGCAAATTACTTTCTTGAAAATTTAGATGTAAGTCCAGGACAGCTACTTATGATATTTGACGTTGGAGGTTCCACAACAGATATTAGTGTTCTATCTCAAATGGAGGGTGGTGGCAAAGCAATGATTAAGCAGAATTCTATTCGCTGGGCTGCTCAGCGTCTTGCATTTGCGACACGCTATTCCAAAAATTTTCAATCTGTTTTACTACGAATGTGTGAAAAAAAGAAAATTAAAATTGAAGGTCTAAATACCACACCATCTAAATACAATGAAAACACGGCCCCTTTCTATTTTGAGCAGCTTATAGACCGATTAGATGATGCAGATTTCCCGGATTTTTATCGTTTAATTGCAGCTGAATGTAAAGAGCTTATGAGTGTAAATCTTTATGTTACTGGTCTGATAATGTATTATGCTGGTCAGCTCACCTTAAAGATGCGTGATGAGATGCTTAGGTCTGAAGACGTTCCAGATATAGTTAAGCGGGATGCTCCACAAATATTCATATCATTTGCAGGCAAAGGAGCTCGAATTTTCGATTGGTTTGAAGCTATAAATCCTAAAGCCGCAAATGATTATTACACCCAGATGTTTTTGCGAGGTATTGGAGGTATAGAAAGGGCAAAGTCTACAATTACTCCAATCAATTTTCAAAATAATGAAATTATAAAGATTAATGCTTATAAGAAAGAAAATAATGCAGACGTAA
This sequence comes from Saprospiraceae bacterium, assembly GCA_030728245.1. Taxonomy (GTDB): domain Bacteria; phylum Bacteroidota; class Bacteroidia; order Chitinophagales; family Saprospiraceae; genus BJGN01. The sequence continues at coordinate 5,128 of JANQZX010000039.1, forward strand.
AGTATGAGGTTTCTAAGGGTCTGGCAATACCTACCTTTAAATCAAATATATTAGTTCCGTTAGAAAAGCAAGCAATAGAAATTTTAGGAGAAGAAGGCTTTTGCGTATTCACACCTTCAGGTGAGATGAAATATCTAGATTTCAGTAATTCAGTTACACCGGAAATGATGGAGCATTTGGGGTCGTTTTTTGTACACAAACCGGAGCTAGGAAAGTCTCCATGTCCACGTTTTATGGATTTTGCAGATTTATTTTATAAGGTTTCTTCTGCAACTTTTGGTTTCAATATGAAACAGGAAGATTTTATTGCCGGGTTTAATAATATGAATATTGCTTCGACCATAAAGCAAGACCCTGATTACATTGAAGCACAAAAAAAGCGAAAAGAAACCAAAGAATTTGGTTATGTAGCTCCGATTTTTGTAATGGAGGGAATTAAGTTTTTTGAAGAGCGTATTCTAAAAGCCATAAAAAATTAAGAATGAAGTATTGTGTTCTGGTAAAAATATCAAAACAACAATTAGGCTTTTGGTACCAGTTGGAAGGTGGAGTGCATACTCCACTTTCCATAAATGGTCCCAACACAATTCCACTATGCTTTTATGTAAATGGAAATGAATTCAAAATTGGCGATTTCGCCAAGGAGCGTTTTTTAGTTAATGATAGACATGCGTACAATGATTATTTTGAAATAGTTAAAGATCCTGTAAAACATTTTACCCTGCACGGTGATAGTAAACCTGTTAAACAGTTATTGTATTACGGAGTGGAAAATTATTTATCCCACTTTATAAAAACCATTCTATACAAGAACGAATCGATAGAAGCCTTTAGAACTAATTTTTGCTTGCGATTTTGGTTTGATGATGACATTGTAAATCAGGAAAAAGTTTTGGTAGAGAATCTTTTTAAAGAGGCAGGATATGAAAATGTAGCGGAAGTTGACGTTAATTTATTTTTAAACAAAGAACTAAACTCAGAGATTAAGTCGACCAAATCAAGATTATGTCTTTCCGCTGTATCGAATGATTTGTATGTAAAGTTATTTAAAGCTCCAGCTTATGGCCTATTAGGCCAAATACAATTAGAGCAATTGGGCTCAGATCCAAGAGCTAAAATTTTAGCCAAGTTAATACTTGAGGATATTAAAGAAGCCAGCCCTCATATTTACATAGAGGAAGAGAAAGAAATTGCTTTCATAATCAACCATTGTGTTCAATTATTGTCCTCATTATCCCCTATAATGCGAAATGACATTGAACTATCCACAGGTGTGAGAACTGATTACAAGATTAGATTTGTACAGTTAGAAGAACGATTGATGTATAATAGAGGCATTGAGGATAAGGTAATTCCACAACTGGAAAATATTTTATCCGCTAATGGTATAGTGGGTTCATCTGTAGATATAATTCTTAATGGAGATAAATTAAACACGAACTATTTCAAAGATAAGCTAACTAAGAAGTTTCCGAATGTATATGGTGTTTCAAGTTTAATTCAAGAGAAATTGCTTAAGTCAATTTTCTCAACTTTTGCATCAGAAGGATATCGATTAAGTTTAAAAGTATCAAGTGCAGCTCCATCTGGAGTTTTAAAGGGGGCAGAAAACTTAGCTCCAGTTGTTAATACACCACCAAAGATTAACATTCCTCCGGTTGTTAAAACACCACCTTTACCAGCGAAACAAGTAAATGGTAATTTAGATAACAAGCAAATCCTGAAGCCAGAGATAATATCCCCTCCAATTATAAAACCAGAGTTTAAATTACCTCCAGTTAATAAAGATGTTAAGAAGGTCGAAGTTCCACCTTTACCTCCAAGAG
>JANQZX010000040.1 GCA_030728245.1 Saprospiraceae bacterium
CAAAAAACAGAGGTGGTTGCTGGCGTTACCTGGGATTTAGCCAGTGAAAGAGCTCAAAATATCAGTGGGTTAGCTTATCAATTATTTTTTGATATTCCAGCAGAAAAATCGGCGCCAATTCCTGCCAAAGTAGATATATCTTTAAACCTAAAGCATAAGGCTCAGCCCTTACTACTTGATTTCAAGGTTTCCCGGGAGAATCTTCAAAAGGTAACCGTAAATAAAAAAATAGTCTCCATTGATTTTTTGGCGGGTCACCTGATCATTGATCCGATACATTTAAATGTGGGGGAGAATAAAATTCAAATTGAATTCATTGCTGGAAATCAATCCCTTAACCGAAATGCTGATTTTCTTTATACCTTATTAGTGCCCGACCGTGCCGCCACGCTTTTCCCCTGTTTTGACCAACCGAACTTGAAAGCCAGGTTTACGCTCTCCCTTCAGGTTCCAAAATCCTGGGATGCCTCTGCCAATGGTGCCCTGATGAAAAGTACCTCTACCGGACCTAAAAAAATGCTACATTATAAGGAAACTCAACCAATAAGTACCTACTTGTTTGCCTTTGCCGCAGGAAAATTTAATAGGGTGACTCAAGAAAAAAAAGGTAGAAGTATGAGCATGCTCTTCAGGGAAACTGATTCCCTAAAAGTAGCTCAAAACCTGGATAAAATTTTTGACCTGCATGTTACTTCCATTTTATGGCTGGAAGATTATACCCAGATTCCAATGCCCTTTGAAAAGTTAGATTTTGTTTTGCTTCCAGGATTTCAATATGGTGGCATGGAACATGTCGGAAATATTTTCTATAAAGAAAGCGCACTCATTTTAGAAGAAAGCTCTACAGATAATCAAAAATTAGCACGTGCCAGATTAATAGCTCACGAAACGGCTCATTATTGGTTTGGAGATCTGGTTACCATGAACTGGTTCAATGATGTTTGGCTTAAGGAGGTCTTCGCAAATTTTATGGCAGCCAAAGCGGTCAATCCCGATTTCCCCGAGGTAAATCATGAATTAAGCTTTTTAATTTCTCATCATCCTACGGCTTATAGTGAAGATCGCTCTGGCGGAAGTCACCCCATTCAACAGGCTTTGGAAAATTTAAAGGATGCCGGATCCTTGTATGGTGGCATCATTTATCAAAAAGCACCCATTGTAATGCGCCAACTGGAAAAGTTGATGGGAACGGAACCTTTTCAAAAGGGTCTTCAAATATATTTGAAAAACTTTTCTTATGCCAATGCGACCTGGGACGATCTTATCAGTATTTTAGATGAATTAACCCCCATATCTTTGAAAGAATGGGCCGGTATTTGGGTAAAAGAAGCTGGAATGCCCCATCTTTTAACGACTGCCTTGATGAATGAAGATTCAAATATGGAGGAAATAACTATCCAACAGGTTAAATCTTCCCCATCGGACAAGCATTGGCAACAAGAAACCGAGATAGCGCTCTTTTATGCCGACACAATAATCAAATTACCTGCCCGTATAAATGGTTTAAAAACAAGTTTACCCATATCAAAAGGATTAAAAAAAACTTTAGCGATATTACCGAATGCTTCTGCTATAGGTTATGGTTATTTCCAATTGGATGACCTGTCTTTGCAGACCTTTTTATCGGGTAAATTAACTGTAAAGGATGAATTCTTGCGTGGAGCCATTAGCATTGCCTTAATGGAAGAATTAATCAACAGGAAAATTTCGGGCAATGATTATTTAGGATATCTGTTACATTCCTTAAAAAATGAAAAGGAATCCCTAAACAGGCAACTACTTCTAGGCCAGCTGAATATGGTCTTCTGGACTTTCCTTTCCGATGAACAGCGAAGTGTATCTACCCCTAAAATAGAGCGTCTTCTTTGGCAACTGATAAATGAAAACACCTCTGTCAGTGCAAAATCTGCCTATTTTTCAACCTTTAGGGACATCGCTTTGTCTAAGGAAGCTACTCAAACATTATTTGATATTTGGTCTGGAAAAACCAACATTCCAGGATTACCCATTTCAGAACCACAGCAGATTGACCTTGCCGCAACATTAGCTTTACTACTTCCCGAGCAAGCCTCCGGAATAATAGATACTCAATTAATAAAAACCCTGAATCCAGATAGAAAAAAGAGGTTACAATTCATAAAACCTTTTTTATCCCCCGATACAAAAATAAGGGATGCCGCTTTTGAATCCTTGTACGACGCAGAAAACCGAAGTGTAGAACCTTGGGTAGTTGACGCCGTCCGTTATTTAAATCATCCCTTAAGAGCCAAAGAATCAACTCATTATATTACACAAAGCCTGGAACTTTTAGAGGAGATTCAAAAAACGGGAGACATCTTTTTCCCAAGACAATTCATTACAGCTGTATTAAGTGGACATCAATCACCCACTGCATCCTATTATGTAAAAAAATTCCTTCAGGAACACCCAGATTTCCCCTATAGACTAAAAAACAAGGTACTTATGGCGGCCGATTTACTTTTTACCATCCAACGCCCTTGATTATAAAAGACAAAAACCACAATTAACCTGATTTAGGTCTGAACGCCTTTATGTTTTGCTCATTTGCCAATATGAAAGGACCTTCTATGAGGTCAATACAATAAGGTATAGCAGGAAAAACGGCTTGCAAACATTGTGAAATGGCAGCGGGTTTGCCCGGCAGGTTTACAAGCAAAGTATTTTCATAAATGCCTGCCGTTTGCCTGGAAAGAATAGCGGTAGGCACATATTTTAAACTTTCCATCCGCATCAACTCGCCGAATCCAGGAAGTATTTTTTGACAAAAAGCCTCCGTGGCCTCTACCGTCACATCTCTTTTTGCAGGCCCTGTTCCCCCAGTAGTTAATATTAAACAGCACTTTTCCTCTACTGCAAGAGTATGAAATGTTTTTAAAATAAGATCATACTCGTCGGGAATGATGTTGAAAATAGTTCTGTATGGAGACTTTATATACGATGTCAAAACCTCTAAAATGGCATCTCCCGACAGGCTGGAATATGCGTTTGTATCCAGACTTGCCCGATCAGACATTTGTAAAACCCCTATGATTATTTCCTTTTCCATGAATCCCACTTATTATTTCACTACATCATTTAGCTCCCATTGATACTCTAAAAAATCTATTTTAGCATTTGATTGCACCCGTTTTTTTGCATATTTGTTTAAATAATCAACGACAGACGAACCATTTAACTTAAAATCACCAGCGAACCAACTAAATATTTTTGAGATTTTAATATTTGATTTGTCTAACTGATTTCGTTGAGAATCATTTACAAACCTCCTCATAGCATCATTTAATTGCTCGTCCAAACGGGAGGCATAATAAGCTTCATTTCTTAATAATGGGCAAGAAAAGGAAGCACAATTTATTGCGGCGTGAATTCTTGGATCCTTAAATTCTTTTCTTAAAATGGTATGTTCAATATAATTTAAGTCTATTTTTTCTTTCCCCATTGGAATAAAGGCGATATCCCAAACAGAATTAACAAAAGGAATACCTCTCTTGATATCTTTAATACTTTTTATTGGATAATTATCCAATATTAGCTTCACGGTAAAAGCATTATATGCATTTATCCAAAAAGCCATTTTTTCATTTTTACTCCATTTCGAAGTAGGCCTATTGGCAGAAAGTTTGTCCAGATATACCTGCAATTGCTTTTTATCTTTCAAAAAGCCTTGGTAATCGACCATGCCATTTTTTGAAACATGTTTTTTAACCAATACATCCCATTCTCCATGCTGTACTGGATTTGCATAATTTAAGGAGACAAAAAGCATTATAATTAACCACATATCAGTATATATATTTGTAAGGGTTCAATGTAATCAATTTCTAAAAAATACAGCACAAAAAGAGACGCCTCATTCTATGGAACTTCATTTCCCATCGCTGCCTCATATAATTGAAACCATTCCTGAAGTTCTAAATCAATAGAACATGCTTTTACCGCTGAAATGATGCGCTCTGTTTTGACTGTTCCAATAACGGGAATCAATTGAGCAGGATGTTTTAACAACCAGGCTAAGGATAAAACATCGGCTCCTACCTGATATTTAGCCCCAAGAAGTTGAAATTGCTTATTTAAAGCAACTTTCCCATGTTCAAAAATACTACCACCACCTAAAGGACTCCAAATCATTGGTTTTATTTTCCTTTCATATAAAAAATCAATGCTACCATCGATTAATGGTTGAAGTTGATTGAAATTTAATTCTATTTGATTGGTTATTAAAGGTATATCTAAACGAGATTGTAATAATTGAAATTGAGCGGGTGTGAAATTTGAAACCCCGATATGTTTTACTTTTCCCGACAATACCAACGAGGAGAGGGTTTGAGCGACTACATCAGCATTTAAAAGGGGACTAGGCCTATGCAGCAATAATAGATCTATATAATCCGTATTTAGATTAGTAAGAGATTGTTCCACTGAAGAAGTAATATGATCCTTACTATAATCGTAATGTTTAACCTTTGTCAATGGTTTTTTCTGACTTAGTAATTGGATTCCACACTTGGTTATAATTTTAATCTGATGTCTTTTGGAAGGATTCTCTTTCAAAAGCCTTCCAAAAAATGCTTCATTAGCATAATCATTATATATGTCCGCATGATCAAAGGAATCAATGCCTAAAGAAAGGCAGCTATCAAATAATTTTGAAATTTCTTTTTCCGATTGGGTTTTTTCGTCCCATCTCCAAACGCCATATACTAGCTGGGAAAGAGAAAATGTAGGTAAAAGTTCTATTTGTTTCATTACGCTAATATACTCATTTTGTATATTATTAATTATCTGGAAATAAAATGCCTTACACCAAATCATTTCAGTGTAAGGCATTTCTATTAAAAAAGACTCATTAAAATATGATATAACCTAAGGTTACTGAAGCGCCTGCTGTCGAGGCACCTGCATCCATTTCCATTTTAAACAATTTTCCAGATCTTCCACCAGAAAAACTTAAACCTCCTAATGGTGCTCCCGATGTATAAATGGTAGTGCCTGTAGCTGAGTCGACAATCTTCCAAACGGGAGTTCCAACAGATGAAACAATGCTAAAACAACTTATTGTTTTTCCAGCTGGAACAAAAATTTCATTTTTCAAAGGATCATAAGTTCTAAATGGGGCAACATTACATATAGAACGATTAAAGTAATCTCCCGGAATGGTATTGCATTTTTTCTTTCCAACAGGGGGAGTTTCAACCATTCTGGTGTCAGGCCTGCAAGCTTGGGCTAGCGTTGAAGTGGTGTTAGCAAGTTGAATGAAAAGAACAGCTAAAACGAAATAAAAAAGATTTTTCATGATGTTTTTATTTATGATGATTTATTAGGGTTGGTAATCTACAAATCCCAGAGTAATCCAGGAGCTTTTGATAGAAGTGGTCCTGTTTAGCACGATCTTATAGACTTTATCCTTGATAGGTGCCGTTAATTTTAAAGTGCCCAATCGAGGTGCGGTGGTAGGCATTACCGGGTCAAAGACCACTGCACCGGTAGCTTCATCTATGATTTTCCAATCTGGCTTTCCACTATATCCCACTATAGTGAAACAAGCTGCTTCTCTTCCTTTTGGGAGAGAAATGGAATGCGTTGAAGGGTCAAAAGTAGTTGATGACTGCTCACAAACGGTGCGCTGAAGGTAATTTCCCGTTTTTCCACTGCATGATCTAGTTCCGTAAGGCAAAAGTTCTGCGGAACGCAATGCGGCATCACATTTTTGAGCGGTCATATTCGTAAATACGAATAAGGACAATCCAAGAGACAATAGATTTAAAAAAAGATTCTTTTTCATGATTCAGAAATTTAACGTTGAATAATTGGTTTTATAATTAATTTCACGAGCGGTTCAGAACGTTCCCTTTTATTCCAATTATTTTCAATATTTTTTTGATGAATACTTTTGATACAAACAAACAAGCCTGGAACCAAAGAGTAGATGTTCATTATCAATCTGAATTTTATGATGTCCCAGGGTTTTTAAAGGGTAAAGAGGTCTTAAAACCTATTGAATTAGCATTGTTAGGTGATGTTAGGGACAAAACACTTCTTCATTTACAATGTCATTTTGGACAAGACACCCTCTCTTTAGCTCGTTTAGGAGCTAAAGTTACCGGTATTGATTTTTCGCAGGTTGCCATTGATAAGGCAAATATGTTAGCCAATGAACTTGATATAAAGGCAACTTTTGTATGTGGGAATGTATTGGAAACACCCCAGCTCGTTTCTGAAAAATTTGATATTGTTTTTACTACTTACGGAGTATTAGGCTGGTTGCCTGACATGAATGATTGGGCAAAAGTGGTAAAAACCATGCTCAAACCTGGTGGAAAATTGATTTTGGTGGAATTTCATCCTGTGATATGGATGATGGATGACGAATTCAAAGGTATCGAGTATTCCTATTTTAAAGGTGACCCCATCATAGAAACAAAAAATACTACTTACACGGATCAAAGTGCCGTTCAAATGGATACTTTTCAGGAAATAACCTGGAATCACTCGTTGGATGAGGTGTTAAATGCCTTATTAGAGGTAGGATTAACATTAACTCACTTCAAGGAGTATGCCTACTCACCTTATCCTTGTTTTAGCCATATTAAAGAAACCTCGCCCGGGCAATACCAAATCATTGGGCTGGAAGATAAAATACCTATGGTTTACTCCTTAACAGCAGAAAATGAAAAATAAAAAATACGTTCAACTCTCCATTTTATTATTACTTCAATTTATGATTTGGGGATCCTGGTATGTAACAACAGGAACCTATCTGTTACAAACGCTACATTTTTCAGGCAGAGAAGTGGGACTTGTATATGGTGCCATGTCCGTTGCGGCATTCATTTCGCCCATTTTTGTAGGATTTATTACCGATAAATATTTTTCAGCATCAAAAGTACTGGCGTTTCTTCACCTTGGAGGTAGTATATGCTTAGTTGCCATGTATTCATTTACGGACTTCAATGTTTTTTATCCACTCACCTTACTTTATGCCGTTTTGTACCTACCTACCTTCGCGTTATCAAGCTCTTATGTTCTTCAACAACTGGAAGACCCTTCAAAACAATTTCCCGGGGTGAGGGTATGGGGAAGTATAGGATGGATCATAGCGGGTAACATTGTTGGCTTATTAAGTTGGGAAAAAACAGCCAACCCGCTGTTACTTTCTGCCAGTTTGAGTTTAATACTAGGTGTTTATGCCTTATTCTTACCCAAGGTTCCTTCTATAGAGGGAAAAAGTAGTAATTCTATTAAAGAATTTTTCTCTGTCGAAATAATTCAGCTTTTCAAACAGAGAGATTTTTTAGTTTTTATGATAAGCCTTACCCTATTGTATGCTATTCCTATTGCCTACTATTATAGTTTTGTAAATAATTTTTTAACAACCATTCAGGTAAAAAATGCAGCAGGTTGGATGTCCATTGGACAAATAACAGAGATTCTGGTTATGTTACTTCTGCCCTTTTTCCTACGGCATTTTTCATTTAAATGGGTGGTCTTTACCGGACTATTTTTATGGGGTGCGAGATATGGTATTTTCGCCTACGCTGCTGAAAATCCAGGCATTCAGCTCGTTTGGCTTCCCGCTATACTGGTTCACGGATTCGCCTACGTATTTACCGGATTAGCCGGACAATTATATATTGATGAGAAAGCACCGAGACATTTAAGAAATACAGCACAAAGCATTATCACTTTTGCTATGCAAGGAATGGGAACTTTGTTCGGTACTTATTTTGCCGGATGGATGGTCGAGAGAAATGTAACTGCCTCGGGAGATTATAACTGGACTAATATTTGGATTTTTCCTACGGTGGCTGGGATAGCTTTGTCCTTGTTTTTCCTTCTACTTTTTAAGCAAAAAGAAAAACAAGAACAAAGATTACCCAATAATTAATTAGAAGCTATAAGTAACTTTAGCTACAGCCCTTCTGCCAATAACTGGCATATTTGGCAAAGCTCTGTATTGTTGGTTAAATAAATTTTGACAGGTAGCGTCAATCGCTAAACCATTCTTCAATTTATAACCAACACCTATGTCAACAAGGTTTTTAGGATCAGAAAATCCTGTAAACTGACCTGCATTTGAGTAGAATGAATCGTCATGTTGGAAAGCAATATTTCCCCTCCAACCTGTTTCTGGTGCGTAAATAGCCCCTAAACGATATTTATTTTTAGGTATTCCCAGGTTGAAAACTAAGCCTGAACCTGGTGCCTCACCTAAGTCTTCTTCAGTAAAATCAGTTTGATTTACCGCAGAAAAGTTAGCAAAAACACTCAAATCATTATTTATCGCATAGCCAAAACCTAAATCAATACCCACATAAGCTAATGAACCGAAAGTTCTGTAGCCTGCTGCACTATGAACCATACCGTCCTGAGGAACGCCTGTCGTTTCAACAGCGCCAAAGATAGAAGAAAGAGGAGCAATTTGTGCAGCAAAAGCAGCACCACCTTGAGCATAAGCGCCAGCTACTGCTGCGCTTATCTGCGCCGCTGTTGCCGCTGCAGTAGCTGCTGGAAGACCTGCACCAATCAATGCAGCTTCTAATTGAGTTCTTACTGTAGCGCCAACTTTTGAACTTAAATCAGCTGCAATATTTTGCCCTGTGTAACTGATGGTAGGACTTATAGCTGTAAAATTAATGAATCCTGAAGATGCAATTCTGTAAACGTCAGCAGAAACCATTAATTTTTTATTAATTACGCCTTTATAACCAAGCTCCAGGGTTCTTTCTGTTCTAATCTGTGGTGCGGTCGTATTGATTGGTGCTAATGGTAAACCTGTAAATAGGTTATATCCTGTAAATTTACCACTTACTCCTGTTGGCGTATTAGCTGGGTTCGTTAAGATAGCTTGTACTATGGGGAAAATAGTAGCAGGAAGCCCTGCTTGTAAGGCTGTTAATATACCAGGTGTTACTGCCCCATAAGGTATAGCCAAAGGTAAACCTGGTGTACCGTAAGGTAAATTAGGGAATCCTGGTGCGGTAAAATCAATTGTTGGGTTGGCTGGGAACTGTGCTATTTCTTTCTGACCTTTTAACCAAACATCAAAAAGACCAGGAGCAGGTGTTGCTACAGGAAAGTCAATATACATTACCAAGGCATCTGGTGGCGCAGCCGTTTGGTTGTAAGAAGCTCTGAAAGTATGATTTTTAGATGCCTTATACACTAAAGCCAATCTTGGAGAAACCGCCTGTGCATCTATAAAGTTGAAACGGTCAAAACGACCTGCTGCAACAAATTCAAAACGCTCGCTTAATTCAAAAGATGCTTGTGCATAAGCTCCCAAAATATTATAATCGTCATTTTCCTCATTACGACCATATACTTGATTATAGGTATTACTTCCCGCTTGACGATAGTCAGCACCCACCGTAATATCAGCATTTAAAAACTTTTTCAAATTGAAGTTATATTGAACTTGACCCTCTAACTGACTTCTTTCAATAGCCGTCCTATTTCCTGTCTGATAAAGGAATGTTGGTCTTTCAGGACTACCACCGTCGTTGTAATTATAAAATACCTGAGCAAATAGACCACCTTTTTGTACTCTTGCCTGACCCCAGTAAGCTATGGACTGAGAAAGACCTTCCCCCTGAGAATTGTAAAAAACAGAACTATTGGCATTCATACCACCGGCAAGAACAACCTTAGTATCTCCAGATGGTCTCATTTCTAAAGTACCATTGATGGCGCTGTTAGACCAAAAATCCTGCATCATGTTTCCATCACCATCTGGATCAAGATCTGCTTTTGATAAAAGCACCTTTGCCTTTGACTGGTCTGCGGAGACAACCCCATTAGCAACCGTTGGCTCAACAATAGTCGTTCTGAATCTGCTGATTTGCCTGGTGAAGACACCCGCAGAAGTTGTTCCTTCAGAACCATCTAATACAAACTCTCCACCTCTCTTATTGTGTGCATTGATTTTGAAACCAATTTTTTTGTTTTTTGAAGCGGCAGCCACTCTGGTAGAAATACCCCAGGTTGACATTTCCCCACCCATTAATTCAACGGTTGTTCCAGGAAAGTCAATGGGACTTTTAGAGATAAAGTGAACTACACCTGCTGTTACGCCAGGACCGTAAAGCGCACCTCCCGCTCCACGAACCACCTCAATTCTCTGTAAATCGATAGAGTTTAAGCCAGATGCATCAGACTGAAAAGTTCCAGTACCCGCGCCAACCAAACTTCTATAATCAAGAATCGGAAATACACCCGTTCCAAATAAGCCTGCAGAACCTCTCATTTCAATGTTCATACGAGCAGCAGATTGCTGTTGAATTTGAACACCAGGAACGTTTATCAATTCTCTGATAGGATCTACCGCAGAAGATGCTGCCTGCATTGTTTTTGCTGATATAACAGAAACTGAAGCAGGTGCTTCCTGTACTTTCTCCGCTCTTCTTGAGGCAGAAACCACGATTTCATCTAATGTGCTGATGTTTTCGTCAAGAACAACATCTAGTTTTTCGTTGCCTGAAGTTACATCAAGGACTTTTGCATTGTATCCTATAAAACTAAATTCTACTTTAAAAGGTGGTTTTGCACTGGTTTCTAACCGGTACATACCATCTAAATCAGCTGAAACTCCTGTTGAGGTTCCTACAACCACAACACTGGCTCCAACCAATGGCTCACCTTTTGAATCGGTAATTTTACCGCTTACTATGGTTTGCGCATTTAAGGCAAAACAAAATAATAAGGCCGGTAATAAAAAAATGTTTCTAAGTTGTTTTCTTAACATGGTACACTATTTTTGTTCATCAATCCAATTTAAATTTACATTCTGAATAACTGGATGTTTTACTATCCTACCACAAAATAATCAAAATTTTATATGGATTTATCTTTTTTTGTGTTTTAAAAATTGCTTGCTAAGCAATTCCTACTTTTATATTCTTTTTTACAAAAAATTAATTCCCTTGGAAACAAATAATGACGGTTCAATTAGTTTAAATAAATTTATTTCTTCTACGGGGATTTGTTCCCGCCGAGAAGCAGATACCTGGATTTCAGCAGGTAGAGTCACTATAAATAATCTTCCAACCCAACTGGGAAACAGGGTTTTTCCAGGCGACCTGGTGCATATAGACGGAAAACCCATAAAAGAAAACCCACCCTTACTTTATATTGCTTATCATAAGCCCGTAGGTATTGTGTGCACTACTGACCTAAAAGAACCCAAAAATATAATTAGCCAAATCAAACATAATCAACGTCTTTTTCCTATCGGAAGGTTAGATAAAGCTTCCCATGGTCTGATTTTTCTTACCAATGACGGTGACATTGTCAATAAGGTGCTTCGTGCTGGAAATAATCATGAAAAAGAATACATCGTATCGGTAAACAAACCAATTACTGCTATTTTTTTACAAAAAATGAGAACGGGTATTCCCATTTTAGGGACGGTAACTAAGCCTTGTGAAGTAGTTCAAATAGATACATTTTCCTTTAAAATTATTCTAACCCAAGGCTTAAACCGACAAATTCGCAGAATGTGTGCTTTCTTGGATTACGAGGTTTATTCCTTAAAAAGAATTCGGATCATGGACATTACCATTGATGGGATTAAATCTAATACATGGAGATATTTCACGCCTGCCGAAATGACGAAACTGGAAGATAAATTGAAATTTTCCTCTAAAACTGCCGAAGCCTCCCTGCCAAAAAAGGAATTTAATAAAGATTAATACTTAAAAACTAACATAGGATTTTTTATGGCCCCCGTTATTTCCCGCACAAGGGAATGCTCCATTAATCTTTCCCAAAAAGATCTTTCGTGAAATGTTACGGCTAACATTACCTCTGGGTATTCGCTAAGAAAATCAAGAATTGCGGCAAAGGGTTCCCCTTTCAAAATTTTGAAATCCATACCAACCTCCTCATGGTCTTCAGCAAAAGAATGTAATATTTGTTTCATCTTTGCTATGGCCTTATACTCGTCTTCTTCTGTTTCTGAAACATGTAAAAGATGTAATTTTATACCTAATATCGAACACCACGGCAGGAGAACGTCTAAGGTTGATATACTTCCCGATGAAAAATCTGTGGCGTAATAAATAGAGGTGAGTGGCGCTTCATTGGCTTCTTCTGGGATAATAATTACAGGAAAATCGACGCGATCTATTATTTTTTGGGTTGATTCTCCCCAAAAAATTCCTTCTAATATTTTCTTCTTCCTCTTTCCAATAATTAATAAAGATGGAGTGTATTTTTCTGCCAATAGCTCACACTGATCAATAATATTCCCATAAACGAGCTCATGCTGAATTAAATTATCGCTTTTTCCTGATTGATTTTTTACATTCTCATCTGAGAATTTATATAGTTTTGACCTGCTATCTTCTTGAAATTCAATCCGATCTATGGGTTCTACATGTGCCAATACTATTTTATAGTTCAATCTTTCAGCAAAACGCATAGCTATACCTAAAGCAATCTTGCTGGAAGGGGTATAGTCTGTAAGGCATAAGATTGTTTTCATTGAACCCATTTCATACCATTAAGATAATCATTTATTCCATTTTTGTCTTATTTTCCTTCAACATAGATAAAACTACGCCCACTGTTAAAGCGAACACAATAAAAGCTAAAGACAACCAATCTGGCAAATGAATTTGATGAGAAACCAACATTTTTATCCCCACAAATGCCAGTATCGCTACGAGGCTATACTTCAAATACTCAAATTTGTCAATAAAAGCTGCCAGAACGAAGTACAAGGAACGCAATCCTAAAATGGCGAAAATATTTGAAGTAAATACAATAAAAGGATCTGTTGTGATGGCAAAAATAGCTGGAATACTATCGAATGCAAACATTATGTCTGTTGTCTCCACCACCATTAAGGCGATAAATAGGGGTGTTGCCACCCAAAATTTTCCCTCTTTAATAAAAAAATGATCCCCGTGAAATTTCGTCGTCACCGGAAAAAAGCGCTTCACCAATTTAATGGTCGGATTGTTTTCCGGGTGAATGCTTTCATGGGTTCCTGACTTTAGCATTTTATAAGCGGCATACAATAAAATAATACCGAAAATATAGACAATCCAAGTAAAACTCTCCATCAACACAGCCCCAACGCCTATCATTAATCCTCTAAAAATGATAGCACCTAAAATACCCCAGAATAAAACCCTGTGCTGGTTTGCCTGCGGGATGTTAAAGTAAGAAAAGATGATAACTATGACAAAAACATTATCAATACTCAAAGATTGTTCAACAAGATAACCTGTTAAGTAAGTTATGACCGCCTCTTTTCCTGTTAACACTTGACTTCCTTGGGGCAGCCAGTTATTGCTATAGGCAAAGTAAATAAATACGCTGAATAATAAAGACAAACTCACCCATAAGCCAGTCCATCGTAAAGCCTCCTTTGTACTTACATTATGCGGGTTTTTATTTAAAATCCCAAGATCTATCCCTAATAAAACAAGGATAAGTAGAATAAAGCCCGTCCAGATAATCATAATTTCAGCTTGATGTTAAAACAAAAAAGCCCCTGATTTACTTCAGAGGCTTCATGAGGTCGGAGGCGGATTCGAACCGTCGTACGAGGTTTTGCAGACCTCTGCCTAGCCACTCGGCCACCCGACCCTATTTTCACATATTTTATATGAACCGCAAATATACGTGTTTTTTTATTATTAGGCAATACTTATTTGATTATTTAAAAAATATAGAGCCTAGTTAATTATTTTTTCCTTTTCCCACTTTTTTTCTAATTCTTCCATATTCGTTCCCCTTACAAACCGATAGGCCATTATAGCCTCTTTTGTTACCTTTTTTTCATAATAAACCAAGCCAATGCCTTTGGCATATATTTCCATACCCTCAAATAACTGTCCGGTAACCCCCTCGTTTTTCACTTCAATTTTTTCTTTTACCCTAAAAATAATGGCAGGAATTTCCTGTTTATTTAAATAAAACGTGGTGTCTCCCATAAATATCCTGTTTTTTATAACGCTATAGGTCGTTGAATCATTATCATTTGATTTCCATTTTATATGATAAAGAAAAATACCAAACCTATCTTTCACTACAAAGGGAAAACTATTTCCAGCCACAATTTCCACCTCGGTTCTTTGTTGTTTGTACCCTTTCGTAGCATCGGGCAAGTCATAAATATACAGGTCCTTTAGGAGTAATCCATTTTTAACTACCTCTTCTTGTACCTGTTGTAAAGGGACCATATAGTTTTCATAAAAAGTACTCGAAAATATTTTTTGTTCCCCTTTTAAAAAACTCCTGTGATACCAGTAAACACTATCTGTTCCCGTATTTCCTGCCGATTCATAAACATAGACTTCTCCATTTGCCAATTTTTCCATTGGGAAATAATAACCCCTGATATCTCTTTGATTATTTTCTGAAACACAGGCAGACAGGGTAAAACACCACAGAATATAAGCAGGAACACCTATATAAAACCATGTATTAAAAGGGTGTTCCCAACGTTTTTTATTCATTTATCTCATATTATTTGTTCAGCTTTACAATGACAAATGACTTTTTATGTCTTGTAATACCTATAAAAGGTCGTATATTTGCCTACTCACAAAATTAACCTAAATAGGAAATAAAATGTTTGAAAATATAGGCAAGTCTTTGCAAAAATTATTCGGTAGCAAACAGGAAAAAGATATTCTTAAGTTCAACCCTATCATTGAACAAATTCATCAATTTGGGGACAACTTGAAAAATCTTTCTCATGACGAGCTGAGGCAAAAGACCACAGAATTTCGGGAAAGAATTAGCGATTATCTTTCCGATATAGACGACGCTATCGAAAACTTACGTCAACAAACCATTGATTCTGAAGAGCTTTCCGATAAAGAAAATCTTTTCCTGGAAATTGATACTTTAAAAAAACAGAGGGATCAGGAACTGGAAGTTATATTAAATGAGATTCTTCCCGAGGCCTTTGCGGTAGTTAAGGAAACGGCCATTCGTTTTAAGAATAATCCAACCCTTTCTGTTATTGCCACAGAACATGATAAAAATCTGGCCGTACAGTCCGGAAAATCTTATGTTTCCATTACAGGAAATCAAGCTACCTGGAAAAACCAGTGGACTGCGGCAGGTGGTGCCATTACCTGGGATATGGTGCATTACGATGTTCAGCTTATCGGTGGTATGGTTCTTCATGAGGGCAAAATTGCTGAAATGGGAACGGGTGAAGGTAAAACTCTTGTAGCTACTTTACCCGCTTATCTGAATGGATTAAGTGGCCTGGGCGTACATGTTATTACCGTAAATGACTATTTAGCCCGTCGTGATGCTGAATGGATCGGCCCAATCATGGAATTTCTCCTTTTAACCATCGATTGTATCGATAAATATACCCCTCACTCCGAACAACGTATTCAAGCCTACAGTTGCGATATAACTTACGGAACAAATAACGAATTTGGTTTCGATTATCTTCGTGATAACATGGTCCGTACTACTGAAGAAAAAGTTCAGGGTAAACACCATTTCAGTATGGTTGATGAGGTCGATTCCGTTCTTATCGATGATGCGCGAACGCCTCTTATTATTTCAGGTCCCGTTGGCCCAGCCGCCGAAGATCAGGAATATTTTGAGCTTCGTCCAAGTGTTGAAAAACTGATAAATGAACAGAAAAAATTAGCCAACGAATATCTGATTGAGGCAAAAAAATTATTCGCCGCCGGAGCTATTGGAGTAGAGGAAGGAACTGCAGGTATGGCCCTACTTCGGGCTTATCGTTCGCTCCCAAGAGCAAGACCTTTGATTAAGTTCCTAAGTGAGGAAGGGGTTCGTGTTTTATTACAAAAAACAGAGAATTATTACATGCAGGAGCAATCCAAAAATATGCATTTGGTCGATGCACCACTCCTTTTTAATATAGATGAAAAAAATAGACAAACCGAACTTACCGAAAAGGGTGTAGAATATTTGTCCACAAACTCCAATGATCCCAGTTTCTTCATGCTTCCGGATATCGTTTCTGAAATGGTGGAAATTGAAAATCGAAAGGACTTTTCTAAAGAAGATAGTGAAAATGCAAAAACTAAACTAGCTCAGGATTATGCCGTTAAAGCGCGCAGAGTACATACTATAAATCAGCTTTTAAAGGCTTTTACTCTTTTTGAAAAAGACGAGGAATATGTGGTAATGGAGGGTCAGGTTAAAATTGTCGATGAACAAACCGGACGTATGATGGAAGGTAGAAGATATTCTGACGGTCTTCACCAGGCGCTGGAAGCTAAGGAAAATGTGAAGATTGGAGAAATCACACAAACTTATGCCACCGTTACTCTTCAAAATTATTTCCGTATGTACCACAAATTAGCAGGTATGACGGGTACAGCCGAAACCGAAGCCAATGAGTTTTGGCAAATTTATAAACTCGATGTCGTTGTTATTCCTACCAATAGACCTATTCAAAGAATTGATCATGAAGATTTTGTGTTCAAAACAAATAGGGAAAAATATAATGCGCTCATCGACCAGATCAGTTTATTAAGCAAAGCCGGTCAACCAATTCTCGTAGGTACTACCTCTGTTGATATATCTGAAAAGTTAAGCCGGATGCTCCAGCTTAAAGGTCTCGACCATAACGTACTTAACGCAAAACAACATCAAAGAGAAGCAGAAATTGTTGCTGAAGCAGGTCGTCCGGGTAAAATTACCATTGCAACCAATATGGCCGGTCGTGGAACAGATATCAAGATAAACGATGAGGTTAAAAAAGCAGGAGGATTAGCTATTATAGGTACAGAAAGACACGAATCGAGGCGAGTTGACAGACAGCTTCGTGGACGTTCCGGCCGTCAGGGTGACCCAGGTTCCTCCCAATTTTATGTTTCCCTGGAAGATAATCTGATGCGACTTTTTCAGTCCGATAGAATCGCTTCTCTTATGGACAAAATGGGCCACAAAGACGGAGAGGTTATTCAACATTCTATGGTTACTAAATCTATTGAAAGGGCTCAGAAAAAAGTAGAGGAAAATAACTTCGGTATTCGTAAACGCCTTCTGGAATATGATGACGTTATGAATATTCAAAGAGAAGCTATTTATAAGAAAAGAGATAATGCCCTCTTCGGCGATCGCCTTTCCGTGGATCTTTACAATATGTTTTTCTCTATCATTGAAAATATTGTTCATGACCATAAAGGCGGAGGTTCCTTCGAGACGTTTAGAAGAGACATGCTTAGTTTATTGGGACAGGTTCCAGAGATTTCAGAACATGATTTTCAAAAGAAAAACTCAAACCATCTGAGTGAAGAAACTTTCCACCAGTTTCAAGCCTATTACCACAGAAAATCGGAGCACATTCAGGAGGTTCTCTTCGACCATATTAAAAATGTCCACGAAACTCAGGGTAACCGATTCAAAAGAATCATTGTTCCTTTTACAGACGGTAGGACAAATCCTTACATGATTACCGCAGAAATGGAGGAAGCCTATAACTCTAAAGGTAAAACCATCATGAGGGATATAGAAAAGGCAGTAACTCTTTCTATTATCGACGAAAAATGGAAAGAACATTTACGAGCGATGGACGAATTAAAAGAATCGGTTCAATCTGCTTCTTTCGAACAAAAAGACCCATTGGTTATCTATAAAATGGAGGCCTACAAGCTTTTTGAAGGCCTGGTGATGGAAATAAATACGGACGTTTCTTCCTATCTTGCAAAAGGTACCCTTGTTTTTTCTGACGGTACTACGCTTGAACAAGCGAGAGAAATGAGAGCTATTTCTAATAAAACTAAAACAAATAAAGACAGAGAACAAGAGGATTTAGCCAGAAGAAAGGCTGCCATGGAGGCCAATCAAAGTAGCGTAAAAGTAGAAACCATACGCCGTCAGGAACCTAAAGTAGGTCGTAACGACGCCTGTCCCTGTGGAAGCGGTAAAAAATATAAAAATTGCCACGGACGGTAATATTTACCGCCCGCAAAAGGAAGAAACGTAATCAGCAAACTGATAAACTTCTTCAAAAGTATTATACATAGGAGTAGGCGCAACACGGATAACACCCGCTGCGCCTACTCCTTTTTCGGTCAGATTGTTTTCCCGCCAATCACAAACTACGCCTCTTTCCGATAAATATTGGAATAGTGCTTTACCCTGATGGTCTGTAAATAAAGATAATTGTGCCCCTCTTGCAGACGATTCTCTGGGCGTAATGATCTCGAAAACCCGCTCCTTCGCAGGAATACTATCCAGTAAGTAAGTTAAATAACTGGTTAACCTAACACTCTTATTTCTAAGCCTTTCCATACCCGCTTGTTGAAATAAAGTATGGCTGGCTATAAGCGGAGCAAATGATAAAATGGGGGCGTTACTCAGCTGCCATCCTTCTGCTGTTGGCGTCGCCTGAAATTTTTTCTGCATTAAAAAACGCGTAGCTGCGTTGTAACCGTACCATCCGGCTAATCGCGGAAAGGTAGGATCTGTCGCGTATTTTTTGTGAATATAAACTCCTCCAATAGCACCAGGCCCACTATTTAGATATTTGTAAGTACACCAAGCCGCAAAATCTACTCCCCATTCATGAAGCTTCAAAGGCACATTTCCTACTGCATGAGCAAGGTCTAATCCCAAAAAAGCACCCGTTTCGTGTGTTACTTTTGAAATTTCAGCCATATCAAGGCACTGACCCGTAAAATACTGAATGCCCCCAAACAAAACCAGCGCCGTTCTATCTCCATTTTTCCTAATAAGCTCCTTTATTTGATCTGTGGAAATAAGCGTTTCACCGTCCACCGGTGAAACTTCCACGATGCTCGTTTCAGGATCAAAACCATGCATTCGAACCTGACTTTCTACTACATATTGATCAGATGGAAAAGCACCAGCTTCCATGATAATAAGATGCCTGTCTTTCGTTGGTTTATAAAAACTAGCCATTAACAAATGTAGGTTAACGGTCAAGGTATTCATGTGAATAATTTCCTCCTCTTTGGCTCCCACAATGTCCATAGCAGGGTGAACTACAGCCTTATGGTACTGCGTCCATGGCCATTCTCCTTTAAAATGTCCTTCTACCCCTAAGTCCCGCCATCGGTTCATTTCATTTTCAACCAAACCAGCAGCTTCTTTCGGCTGCAGGCCTAAAGAATTACCACAAAAGTAAATGGCATCCTTCCCCTCTTTTTTGGGAATATGATATTGATTCCTAAAATTTCTAAGCTCATCCTTCGAATCCATCTCCAGCGCGAATGTCTTATTCCCCTCAAACCTGATTTGATCTGTCATTTAAAAATTCGTTTACGTCAATAATTTACTTTAATATCTTCCATTCTGGTTGGCAGCCAAACCTGCATTGGCGTTTGACCTCTGTTACACCAGGAAAAGTAAGGAATGGCAGTAATATTTTGTTTTGAAGTACTCACATTGAGTCCATCTGCTGATATTTTCACAGAAGGCGCATTAAATTGCAAAGTCATAATACCTCCCAGCATATTTTTATCAAAAGCAGCCTTAACAGGTTCATTGTCAGGCAATACAAAATGCCATGCTTTTCCCTCATTATCAGTCCCTTCTACACAATAAATGATTGGACCTCTTTGCAATGCTACTCTGTTATTTGCTGCTTTCACTTCTGGTCTTGCGGTTACTCTTTTTACCTCCATAGGCAATTCAAAAGAAATTTTATCCCCCTTACGCCATTCTCTTTCAATGATCGCATAACCCAATTCCTCTTTATAAGGAACAGACACACCGTTTAGTAAAATGGTTATCTGCTGAGAATTCACCTCTTTAAACTGGTATAAATCTCCAGGCACTGCTTGCCCTTTTAACCATCCTGGCAGGCGAATCCGCAAAGCGAAAGAAATATTTTTCGATGGATTTACCTCCAAAGCAACCATTCCGTTCCAGGGATATTCCGTAACCTGACGAAGGTCAACTTTCGTTTGTTGAACCGTTAAAGAAGTGGAACTACCAATAAATAAATTCACATAAATATCTTTCTCTGAAACACCGTAAACATAATCACCCAGGGAGGCAACTAATCTGGCAATATTAGAGGGACAGCAGGCGGTACCGAACCATTCTTTTCTAAAATGCTGCCCATTTGATGCGAGCGGATTCCCATAAAAAAACCGATCTCCTTCAAAGGACAAGCCATCTAAAGCACTATTGTACAACACCTTTTCCAGCACATCAATATACTGTGCATTTCCACTTAACGCATTCATTCTCTGATTCCAGAAAACCATACCCACGGAGGCACAGGTTTCGCAATAGGCCTTTTCATTAGGTAGGTCATAGTCGATACTAAATCCTTCATTACTTCCCGACGAACCAATACCGCCGGTGACATACATATTTCTATGAACGACGTCTTCCCAAACTGTTTTCATTGCCTTAAAATATTCGCCATCACCCGTCATAGCGGCAACATCGGCGGCGCCGGTATATAAATACATGGCCCTAACGGCGTGACCTGTAATTTGAGTTTGTTGTTTTACCGGCAAAACATCCTGGGCATAAGCGGTGTCCCTCCAATCGGTCCAGGTATAACCCACGGCATGTTTATGGCCTCTTTCTGAGAGGAGCCAATCTGCCAGATTCAGATATTTCTTATTTCCTGTTGTTTTATATAACTTCACTAAAGCCAGTTCCAATTCCTGATGACCGGTCACCCAATGTCTTTTTCCAGGACCAAAAAGAGCGTCGAAATGGTCTGCAAACTTAATAGCCACATCCAACAATTTCCTTTTCCCTGTGGCATTAAAATAGGCGACGCCCGCTTCAATCAAATGTCCCCCATTATAATCTTCGTGCATACTCATGTCGCTCCATTTCTTGTCTGGTTCCTTCAATGTGTAAAAAGTATTGATATAACCATCGGATTGCTGGGATGCCGCAATTTTATCGATCCAACCATCGGCTCTTTTTTCAATATCTGGATTAGCTTTTACTTTCAGGGAATAGGCGATGGCCTCGAGGGCTTTAAAAACGTCAGAATCGTCATAAAAAATACCTTCAAAATCTCCTTTGCGCAAGCCCGCTGTAATTTCAAAATTTCGAATGCGTGGCGTTTTAAATTCTGTTTGATCCATACAAACCGGAATAGTAACATCTGCTACTTTTTCCATTCGGGGCTTCCAGAATGCGTCTTCAATAGTGACCTTTGAAAAATTGATATTTTCCAACTTCCTGTTAACATTTTGACCAAAATGAGGATTGTAAAAGGCTATAAAGAGAAATAAACCAATGATTTTTCGCATAATATATTATTTAATTCTTAAAGTTGCGAAAAAAAAGGAACAACCTGTAATTTTCTGGATTCATTTTCCATTGCCGTAAAAGATATCTTAATTGTATCCTCAGGTAAAAGCTCTGACATAAGCTCAGGCCATTCAATGAGGCAATAATCTCCACTTTCCAAATAAGACAAAATACCCATTTGTAAAGCCTCTTCCAATGATCCTAATCTATACAAATCAAAATGATAAATTTTACCCCTTCCCTCATTATTGACGTAGTCATATTCATTCACGATAGAAAAACTTGGACTACTAACCCAGTCTTTACTACCAAGGATTTCACAAAACACGCGGGCGAAAGTTGTTTTACCTGCCCCCATTTCCCCGTGTAAAGCGAATATCTTATAATCCTTACATGCATTTAAAATTAAAGTAGCTGCCGATGATAATTCACTTAATTGATTTATTTCAATAGACAAAAACACTTCTGATTTTTTCATATATAATTACATATAAGCGCTAAAAAATTCTTTCCCACAAAGCTAAAAAATAGCATCATTATGTGATAATTTAAGCAAAAAGACTTCACTATTTTTCGTATATTTGCATTTATGGAAAACGAAATTAATCAAGCACATATAGAACAAAAGACGGACTATGGTGCAAGTAATATTCAAGCACTGGAAGGTCTTGAAGCCGTAAGGAAAAGGCCTGGAATGTATATCGGAAGTACCGATACAAAAGGTCTTCACCATCTTGTGTGGGAGGTTATTGATAATTCCATTGACGAGCATCTTGCTGGCCATTGTGACACCATCGATACCATAATCCACTTAGATAATTCCGTTTCTGTCAAAGATAATGGTAGAGGTATTCCTACGGGTATGCACCAAAAACTGGGAAAATCTGCTTTGGAGGTCGTCATGACCGTATTGCATGCCGGAGGTAAATTTGACAAGGACACTTACAAAGTTTCCGGAGGTTTGCACGGTGTAGGTGTCTCTTGTGTTAACGCACTTTCCGATTTATTGGTGGCAAAAGTGGAGAGAGAAGGGAAAATTTTCACCCAATCTTATAGTAAAGGAAAGCCTATTACCGAGGTTCAGATTATTGGTGACTCTGACCGAAGTGGAACAACCATTACGTTTAAGCCCGATGCTACGATATTTGAAACCACAGACATCAAAAGTGAGGTTTTAACAGGCAGAATGCGTGAGTTGAGTTTCTTAAACAAGGGATTGACGCTCACTCTTTACGATGAACGAACAGAAAAAACCGAAACTTTTCACTCGGAAGGGGGCTTGGTTGAATTCGTTAAATATGCTGATAACAATAAAATCCTTTTAACGGAAAGGCCTATCTATGTCTTAGGCACCAAAGATAATATTGAGGTAGAAGTAGCGCTTCAATATAATAATTCCTATCAGGAAAATATTTACTCCTACGTTAATAACATTCACACCCGCGAAGGTGGTTCCCATGTAAAAGGGTTCCGCTTAGCCCTATCCCGAGTATTAAAACAATACGGTGATGATGGTGGCTTTTTTAAAAAAATAAAAGATGAGATTTCTGGGGAAGATTTCAGAGAGGGTTTAACAGCCGTCATTTCTGTAAAAGTACCCGAGCCTCAATTTAAAGGTCAGACTAAAGGCGAACTGGGTAACTCTGAAGTTACTTCCGTCGTTTCTCAATGTGTTGCAGATACTTTGCGTGCCTATTTGGAAGAAAATCCAAGGGAAGCCCGTAAAATTATGGAAAAGGTCACCCTGGCCGCTGCCGCACGTCACGCCGCCCGACGTGCCAGAGAAATGGTACAAAGAAAAAATGTATTGACAGGTAGTGGCCTACCAGGCAAATTGTCAGACTGTGCTTCTAAAGATCCTCACGACTCTGAGTTGTTCCTAGTGGAAGGTGATTCTGCCGGTGGAACTGCTAAACAGGGCCGCGACAGACATACCCAGGCTATTCTTCCCCTAAGAGGTAAAATCCTCAATGTGGAAAAAGCCATGGAACACAGAATCTATGAAAATGAGGAGATTAAAAATATGTTTACCGCCATTGGCGTAAGTATTGAGGAAAATGATCAGGGTGAACGCGTTTTGAATATTACAAAACTAAGATATCACAAAGTAGTAATTATGACCGATGCCGATGTGGATGGAAGCCATATCACTACGCTGATTCTTACTTTCTTCTTCCGTTATATGCGACCTCTTATCGAACAGGGCTATATTTATATCGCAACGCCACCCCTATATTTGGTGAAAAAAGGTAAAAATGAACGCTATTGCTGGAATGACGAAGATAGAAAAGCAACTATCCTGGAATTTGGAGGAAGCTCAGAAAATGATAATTCTGTAAAAACACAGCGCTATAAAGGTTTAGGTGAAATGAACGCCGAGCAGCTTTGGGAAACTACCATGGATCCAACCAGAAGAATTCTGAGAAGGGTGACCATTGAAGATGTTATTGAAACCGATAGGGTCTTTACTATGCTTATGGGTGATGAAGTTCCTCCAAGAAGAGCATTTATTGAAAGTAATGCTAAATACGCGCGTGTTGATGCTTAATATTACTCTTTTCCTGTTCGTTTTGTTGTAACTCTTGTACAGCAAAATCCAGAAATTTAGGTAATATAGTATTGTGTGTGCTTTTTATTTTGTCGTCGTCATATAAATGCTCGAGCATCTCGAAATATTTTTCTTCTCCATGGTGAGAAATGACTATTTCCTTTTTTTCATCCTGTTTCAGATAATGTGCCATTCCCACGGGATCTGCTTCAGGATGAAATTGAGTTCCTATCATTTCTTTTGAAAAGCGAATGCCCATGATGGCTCGTTCTAATGGAATGGTAGGTCGGAATTTTTCAAGACATATTACACTGGCTCCAAACTCCTGTAACTTACTTCGATTAGGTTGAACAACTTGATAGTCACGCGAATCGACCACATAAAAAGGTTCATCGAGCCCTTCAAATAAAGGTTCTTCCAGTCCCATGCCAATTCTGTGTACAGGCATGACACCAAATGAGGTTGATTTTCTTTTGTTTACCTCCGCTAGTCCCCAGTGCTGGACCATAACCTGAAAAGAATGGCAAATAAAAAATATATATTTCTTTCTTAACGCTGTCTTATTGTGCTCCAGACAATTATCAACCAATTTTACATATTTATCTTCCCAGTGCTCACCTGTTAACTTTGGATCACCAGGTCCACCTGACGAAATAAAAATATCATATTCATTTGCGTTAGGAATTTCACCCTTCGCCCTGACATCAAAATAATCTACCTTTTTAACCCAGGAATTACTGACAGTTAATTCTTCCAACAACTGCTTGATACATCGCATCCCTTCATTTGGGAATTGATTATATAAATCCAAAACAGCAATATGTATAGGATTTTTCATTTCATTTTCATTTAATTCGGGAGAATCCCTTGCTGGATAAAATCAACCCAAGCCAGGTACTCGTTCTCCAATGACTGCATGGGAAACAAAGGTTCCCCAGGTAAGGTTCATGGTATTTGGCTTGAAAGCCTCCGCCCTGCGGATAGCCAGATTTGCAGAAGCCTCAACCACCCATTCAAAATTTTCCTGTCCAACAGAGTTAATATCAGCATCCGGTGCTGGATTACAAAAATCGATAGCATAAGGAATTCCATCCCGCACTGCAAATTCTACCGTATTGAAATCATACCCCAGGGCAGTATTTAACCTGAGAACATAATCTTCTATGGTGCTTAATAATTTCTTCGCTTCCTCTCCCTTTGCCTGAATAGCCGCGTTGTAACGAGACTCATGTGGATTCAGCGGGTTATATGGCATAATCCTTACCTCACTTCCTCCAATAGCATAACACCGAAAATAATCGTCAAACTTTATCTCTTCTTGTAACATCATAACCAGTTGACCTGTCTGATTATGCTTTTGCCACATATCCTCCAGACTATCCACCTGATAAACATTTTTCCACCCTCCACCGTCATGTGGTTTCATATATGCTGGAAAACCAACCTCGTCAGACATTCCTTGCCAATCCAAAGGCATTTTTAAATTCCTAAACGATTGTGAGGTAGTACCATCCGGATTATCTTTTGAGGGCAGCAACGCGGTTTCTGGTACGGGAACGCCTAATGATTTAGCTAAACAATTATTGAAAAATTTTTCATCGGCACTCCACCAAAAAGGATTATTTATGACGGCAGTACCTTGTAATGCCGCATTTTTTAAGTAGGCTCTATAAAAAGGAACATCTTGAGAAATGCGGTCAATGATTACCGAATATTCCGTCTCCCTTCCTTGCAATAATTTATCAATAGTAACAGATTCTGCTACCGTTTTACCTAGTTTTTCATTTACCCGTGCAATAAAAGCCTCAGGAAATGAATTTTCCATACCATATAAAATACCGATTTTCTTCATATTGTAATTTTATTTTCTATTTGAAAACACCCCTTACATTGAATTCAACATTCAAAAAATCAAATATTCCCTCCTTAAAAAAATGAAATCCAATGATATTTAGAAAGGTAAATCTTCTGCTTCAGCTGACGATAATCCCGAAGAGGTTGAAGTAGGGAAAGACGAAGGAGTATTATCAAAACTACCTGAGGCATTGCCACTTGGTGCCGCCGAAGGAGATGGGCTATTACTTGATTTTTCAATACGCCAGGCATTCAGATTGGTAAAATATTTGTCCTGCCATTGTCTGCCTCTCAAATCAAAAGAAACCTTTATGATTTCTCCTTCCTGAAATTGATTTAATAGATCACATTTATCTTGAACAGATTGAAATTTTACGAACTGAGGATAAGTTTCCATTGTTTCTATTACAAATTCTCTTGTTCTGAAACTACCCGTTCCTTTAACTTCCATGTCATAAGCTTTGACAAGTTTTCCTTCAATTTCGAATCCGGCCATGATATTTTTTTTTACAAATTTAGCTCAAATTTACTTATTTACACTAAAATATAATTTAGAACCTGCAATTTAAAAAAAACCAGTGATTTAAATTAGCAAAAGCACTAAGATTTTATACCTAACTAAAGTTTCGGAGTAAATTAAGCAGCATTTTTATTTGGACATTTTAAAAATTGCCTAGAAAAATTTGTTAGTATTAAACCCTAGTCGACCCATTTGTTCTTAAGGCACTCCTTTGGATCTTTGTTGCTTAACATAAAAGGGGACAAATCGGTGGATTTGTGCTCATTAATGAATGCAATGGGCCATGCCAATATAAAACAGACTGTTGATTATATCCAGAGCTTATCCAATGCGAGAAAAGTTGACTTAATAAAGAGTTTGTCTGATAGAATCTGATTTATTCAAAAAATATATCACACAATCAATTTTTTATAACATCTGACCTAAACTTAAAATTTAGATATTTCCGAATGATTTATTCATAGACAAGACTTAATTGTTTTTCTTTTTTGTAGGAATTGTAAAACCAAAACCACCATTGATTGATAAGCCTGTAAACGCATTAACAGAACCAATAGGCTGTTTAAGTTTCGATTGGTTGTATTGTATATTTCCGTTTAAATAGAAGAAACTGTTCAACCTGTAATTAATTCCGGTCGAGAGATTATAGTAGTTAGTTTGCTCATTTTTTTGATTAATTTCTGTGCTATTGCTGTTTCCGCTACCACCAATAGTTCTTGAGACAGAGCCGCCACCGGCTTTGGCGGTTAGTTGTCCAGCCGCAAGAATAAGCAAAATATCGAGTCTGTTCCTACTGTAAGGACGCCAGCCCATTCCAAGGCCGTACCTTATCATAGCTCCGACATAGCCTGAGCCACTTACAGTAATTCCTCCGTTATTGTTAAAAGTAACACTATTAATGTTTTTCTGTTCGCCAGTATATATAAATGCAAAATCAATAGTGGAAAACAATCGAGGTGTAAAAGAGTAGCCAATATTTATGTTCCATATTGTTTTGAATTTTGTAAAATCAAGTGCTATACTAGAATCAATTTCTGTTTTGGATTCTTTGTTGATATAGTGAAGCCCGTTTGTAAACTGAAAATAAATACCACCATTTTTTTCGTTCATTTTATTTAGTTCTTCTTTTCTTAATTTTTCATTTTCTTCCATTTCCAAAAAACTAGGCACAAGATAACTTGTAATATTTGCAGAACTTTTACTTTCGTCCCAAATTTGCTCTGGTGTAGAAAAAATGTAAGACCTATCGCTTATACTATCGCTATCGTTTAAAATAAATTTGCTGCTTATAATAGTATCTGGCTTTGTAAATATATAATTGGGTATCCTATGTTTATTGGTTTGCCAAACAAGATTTACGGAATTTCTATCGATGTAGTCGCTCTCATAATTCTGATTGACAAAGCCTTTCAGAAATTTTTTAATAGTTGTATTATTCAGTAAATTAGTATCCTTTAAATAATAAAAGCAGGCATAATCATTCGTTCCAGAAACAGGGAATTGTCTGAGCTTATCCGACGTGTAGATATCAATTAATGATTTTGAACTATCCCCAATAATAATAAAAGCTTTCATGCCCGGGAAACTGAAAATATTTTGCATCCTATTGTTTTGTGCGATAAACTCAATGGATGTTCCTTCATATATGAAACTTCTTTTAACCTGAGCATTAACGCTATGGAAACAAAAAGCTAAAAATAGTATTGTATAATATCTTTTCATTTGTTTTGTATTTTTCCGTCCATCATTTCAATTATTCTGTCGCAATTGTTGGCAAAATCGTCATCGTGGGTTACTGTAATAATTGTTTGCCCTCTTTCTTTGGAGATTTCTCTAAATATGTCAAAAACTACTTGGGAGTTTTTTGAATCTAGATTTCCGGTAGGTTCATCACCCATTATAATGGATGGCTTGTTAATAAGAGCTCTTGCTATGGCAACCCTTTGTTGTTGACCACCCGATAATTTATTGGCCTTTTTTAATGCTTGGTCGCCTAAGCCTAATAACTTTAAATTATCAAAGGCACTTGCTTCTATTTCTTCTTTTGATTTTTTATTGAGCTTTAAAGCCGGAATCATCACATTCTCTAATGCTGAAAATTCAGGCAACAAATAATGAAACTGAAATACGAAACCTATATGTTCATTGCGAAAAGCTGCTAACTCATTTTGCTTCTTGTTACTGAGTAGTGTATCGTTGAATGTTAAATCGCCTTCATAGTCTGTATCCAATGTAGATAGCACGTATAATAAAGTAGATTTCCCACTGCCTGATTTACCTACTAAAGCTACGAATTCGCCCCTTTTAACTTCAAAGCCTACTCCTTTAAGCACTTGAAATTTGTCCGGTTGGTAAAAATATTTAACAATGTTATCTGCTTTTAAAATTATTTTGTTCTGCATAATTATCCTCTTAAAATGGTTACTGGATCAATTTTTGAAGCCTTCCTTGCAGGTATGTACCCTGCTATAAATGTGGTTACTAAACCAAACATAAATGCTAGTATATAATCTTTTAATGTATATGCCATTGGTAACGTAGACATGCCAGCCAATTCAAAAGGAATTTTATTTACTAAGTTGGCTGTTAAGTAACCGAACCCTAAACCTATAAAGCCACCAATTATTCCGATTACAATTGCTTGAGTTAAAAAAATTTGAGTGACGTCTGGTCCAGAAAAACCCATTGCTTTTAGGATGGCTATTTCACGAATTTTTTGATTTATAGTCATATTCATAATGTTGTAAATTCCAAATCCTGCCACTAATAAAATAACTAATGATACTGCTATCGCTATAATATCACGTAAACTTGAACCAGCAGCCAATTGCTGATTAGCCATTTGCCAAGACTCTGTTTTATATGGAATTATTGATGTAATTTGATTAATAATATTCTTTGTTTTATTATAATCCTTAATGTTGATTTGAATATCGCTTACATAGCTTTGATTGGCTCCGATTAGTTGTCTTGCAGCATTGATGTTGATATAGGCTTTCGATTTATCTATGCTTGCAACATCAGTTTTAAATAGCCCAATTACTTTGTAATTTTTACTTATACCATCTGAAGTAAAAATATTGAGATTATCACTTACTTTTAGACTTAAGTTATTAGCTAAATCAACTGACACAAAAATACCATCAGAACGTTGCTTCAATTCATTCCAATTGCCCTCTGTAATATATTTACTGGTATTGAATACTTTATTTTCATTTACCACATCTACCCCTGAAACAGAACCATTTATTTTATTCCCTGCGTTTTTAAAAAAAACATTAATATTTACTTGAGTTGTAACTCCTGTAATGTCTTTTTGAGATTTTAGTGCGTCTAAAATGACGTTAGAATTTTTTATACCATCTGTATATTTAATTATTTTAGGATGGCGTAAATTAACAACAGTGCTTGGAAAAACCTTTGAAACTATATTGGTGTTGTCTGCCGGACGATCGTTATACACTCTTACATGTGCAAGAGAACTAAATGCCAAATCGTTTTGTGCATTGTTAACACCAGTCATAAAGCCAGTCATAAACACATACATACTGATACCAAAAATTACACCTAGCATTGCTACAATGGTTTGCCTGATATTGCTTGTTAAATGAATTTGTGATATTCGATAATTTATATAGGATGCCATAGTGCTTATTTTTTAGGTAGTTCCAATTTTTCATTATCATTTAATCCGCTCACTACTTCTACCCATTCTAATGTTTTTATTCCTGTTTTTATGGCTATCTTTTGGTGATTATTTTTTGCAATTACCGAATCTCCGTCTAACAAATAAATAGATGGAATGACTAGTGCATTATTCTTTTGAGAAATAATAATATTAGCTTGTAATTGGGTGGCATTTTTCAGTTGCATTGGCAAATCATCAAAAGATGCTTCAACAATAAATGATTGAGATGCTACATCAAATGATGGGTAAATTTTAGTAACTTTTGCTTTATATACTTTATCTTTATTCGTATTTAAAGTAATAAGTGTTTGTTGACCTAATTGTATTTTTTCAATATCATTTTCCACAACATACAACTTGGCTAAGGTTTTGCCAGAACCAACAATAGCTATACCTTCGCCTTTCTTTACTAAATCGCCATTCTTTTTTGAAATACTTAAAACGATGCCAGAATACGTACTAAATAATGAATAATATTGGTTGTTGTTTTGTTGTAATTGATATTGCGTTTTAGCATTTTTTTCATTTAACGAGAGACTTTGTTTTAAATCAGCCAGTGATTTTTGTAATATTACTAGGTTAGTTACATCGTTCATGTAAGTCAATTTCACTTTGTCATAATCAACTTGGGAAACAGCATTTGTTTTTATTAAATTTTCATATCGTTTTAAATTAGCGCCATCTATATCTATTGTATTTATAGCTTGCTTAATTTGCTCTTCAATCTTTACAAGTTGTGGCGCATTATTATCTAAATTATTTTTTGCATAATCATAATTATCATATGCATTACTTACCTGAATTTGCTGTGCATCATTGATTAGTTTAAACAATAACTGCCCATTATGTACTGTATCGCCTTCAGTTACAGATGAAGTGCTTAAATATCCTTCAACTTGAGATGTAATCGTATATTGGTTGCTGGTGATTATGCTACCGCTTGCAAATACAGCATCTATAAGAACCTTGCGTTGCGGTTGTGTTTCTGGTGTCTGATTACAAGAAACTGTTAATATAGCTATGGCTAGAACGATATAATATTTACTGTTTTTCATACTTTTTATTTTCTTGAAATTACAATGGCATGATTATAAAGAAGCGTGGATAAATTGCTGAGGTATGTGTTTTCCGATTTTAAATAATCGTCAAACGCTTTATAATATATATCTACACCAATTATACCTTCATTAAATTTTTGAAGATTTAGGTTTAAGTTGTTACTATATAACTCAAAGTTTTTTTTAGAAGTACTTGTCATTGAAAAGTAATTATCAATAGTTTCCTGCAAACTTTTATCATTAATTTTTGACTGTTCTAAGGCGGCATTATATTGTTGTTTTACAATTTCAGTTTGAATGTTGTTGCTTTTAAGTTTATTCTTATTAGCAAATCCAGTAAAAATGGGAACACTCATATTTATAGCTACATATCTAATATCTTTCCATAAGTTGGAATCAAAATCTATCCCGAAATTATCCCGAAATTGCTGATAGCCCCAATATGAATTAATACTGAATTTGGGTAGAGTAGCAGCTTTTATAATTTTGTATTGCCACTTTTGTATTTCAACATTATGAGAATAAACTAGCAAATTTTTATCTTGGTCAAATGAACTAATATCTGCCTTATACAAACTTTCGATGTTATCTATTGGCTTAAAATAAATATGGGTGTGTTCAGTCATCCCAGCCAAAATTTTTATGCTCACCAAAGCATTTTTGTATAGCTCTTTACTTTGGGAAATACTTAATAAGATATTGTTACTATTCACGAATGCCTGATTTACTAAAATGGCATCCGCCAAACCTTGCTTAAATTTTTGCTTAGAGATCGACAGAATGCTGTCAGATATTTTAAGGTCATTTTCTGAAATCTCTATAGCCTTTTTTGCGACCATTAAGGTAAAGTAAGATTGAGCCATTTGGGTTTTTAAATTTTGCTCATTTGCCAATTGTTGAACGGTATTCAAAACAATATTTTCTTTCGCTAGATTAGATTGTGCTTTGGCCTGCCAGTCGAATAATGACTTAGAAATGGTTATAGCGGTATTGTAAACGAATTGCGTTCCAAATTGCAGATATTGTGTAGTGTTTGGCTGACCCAAAAACTCGCCCGGTACAGGTGTAGTAGCAAGTTTAGTATTATCCTGGCCTGAAAAAATACCGGTTATTTGAGGAAGTAGATAAGCTCTTGATGTATTATAATCAACCTTTGCTTGTTGATTTTTAAATTGGTAAATTTTTTGAGAACTATTCCTTTCAATAGCTAATTTCCATAGTGTAGTAAGATTATCAATATGAATAGTATCTACCTTTTCCTGTGCAAATACAGAGAATTGAAAATTAAATAAAAGCAAAATAATTAAACATTTATTTATCATAACGCTTCCATTTTTTTGTTGACGAGAATATACCTTTAGATGCGATTAGGGCAAACTCATTTTTGTTGTTAAGCCTAATTTTACAATCTACTGTTACCCCTTTCTCGGGGCTATAAATTTTGCCACTAATCCACATTAAATCTTTAGCAGAAAATTGCAACCCAGTTAGTATTACCATTCCAAGAATTGGTCTATTACGAAGTTTTTTAACTGGATTGTTTTTATCTACCTTTTGCTCACCATTTTCATTTTGGGGTTTAGCCAGCCAAATGATTTTGGCATTGTAAGTATTGCCCGTTTTAAAAAATTCAATACGAGCATTAGCATCTTCATTTACCCATTCTCCCAACAAGTCATCAGATTGATTTTGTGCAGAAATAAATAAAGAAAGGATAGCAAACACGAAAGTTAATAGTAGTTTCATTGCATCTTATTTATTGATGCAAAACTAAGAAATAGGATTTTAGGCTTAAACGAACAACTAGGCTAAGCAACCAAAATGGCAAAAGAAACGGACAGAGGGGAAATTAAATAGAAGTAAGCCAAGCTAAAAAAGCAGGTGTTTTTTCTTTACTTATAAAAATTTGTTCATCAAAAGGTACGGCAAGGCGAACCAAAAGCTTTCTATTAAAATGTTGTACAACATCTTTTACTATTTTTCTGTGAAGTATAAATTGTCTGTTTGCTCTAAAAAAGAAAAGTAGATTTAGCTTTTCTATTTCTTCTAAAGATTGAGTGGTGAAATAAGTAGTACCATTAAATGCCACCAATTTTACTATACCATTATTTAATTGAACGATAGCTATATCATAGGTATTTATGGGTATAATAACATCTTTTTGGTACACGAGTATTGATACATTATTCGCCGTAGGCTGCTTTATTGAAAGATATTCCAGTAACTTATTAATAGATACTTCGTTTTTATTAGTAAGTAGTTCAAATTTTTCAATTGCCTTTTTTATTTCGGCAATGTTAAACGGCTTTAGAATATAATCTATTCCGTTTGCCTTAAACGCTTCAAGAGCATATTCGTTGTAAGCAGTACAAAATATTATTGGAACTTTAATCTTAACTTTTTTGAAAATATCAAAACTTAAACCATCCCCCAATTGAATATCTGAAAAAATTAAATCAACTTCTGGTTGCTGTTGAAAGAATGCTAAAGCTTCGGATATAGATTTGAGTATTTTTACAATTGTGTAATTGGGTTTAACTGCCAACAGATTTTCTATCAAATCATCAGCTGTTATTTTTTCATCTTCAATTACTACTATTTTCATTACTACAACAATTTTATTTTAACAGTAAATCGATCTTCCTCATCAAATATTTGTATTTCGGTGCCATTTAAAATTTTACTACGTTCGTTTATATTTTTTAAGCCCGATTTGTCAGAATTTAATACGATTTTATGTTGTTTGTTATTTTGTACTAAAACATAATCGTCTACTACGTTAATCTCTATTTTCAAAGGATTCTCTAATGTAAAAGAATTATGCTTTATTGCATTTTCAAGTAAAGTGACTAAAGCGAAAAATGGCAACAGCTTGTTTTTATTCCCTTCAATGTTATTAGTTGCGTATTGTAACGCATCACCAAATCTTACCATTTGCAGATTAATATAATTATTGCACAAATTTATTTCTTGGGATAGTATCGCAGATTTGTGATTGTAATCAATAGATGATCGAATAAAACTAGCAAGTTGCAACAAATATTGTTCTGCTTTTTCAGGTTGCTTTTTAATTAGTGATTTTGAAATATTCAGTGCATTGAATAAGAAATGTGGATTTATTTGGTCTTTCAATAATTTATACTGGGCTTCTAAACTCGCAAACTTTAAATCAGCAATTTCTTTGTTTAGCAATAATTGTTTTTCTTTTGATACTATTAAATCTATTAAGACAGTAATAATCAAATTTATGGACAGTAAACTTAAACCGCGGTATAAAAGAATTCGGAATTGATTAAAGTTTGTTTGACTGGGTATAACTTTAAAGTAATAAATAACAGTTGTACCAATTAAAAGGAATGAACTATATATAATTAAAAATCTTAACCAATTTATTTTTATACTTTTTAATAGAAAATAATTTAGTATCCAGCACAAAAAAGTTCCGAAAAAAATAAAACACCAAAGCGGGATGAAATTATATTGAACATCTGTTTTAACAATAAATATGGGAGCCACTACCAAAAATGAAATTATTGGAGAGGTTATGATTGCTGTTTTTATTATTTGCTTTTTCATTATTATAAAATCCAAAGATTAATCGTATTTTAATATTTGGTCAATATGGGTTAAAAATTTAAGACAATATCGGATTTTTTTCAGTTTCAGACAGAAAGGGAAATGGTTGGTTCTACATACCATTCTCCATTCCTTTTCAATAAACCCCTCCTTCCATTTTCTGTCTGGATTAGGGCCATATCTGCTCCATTAAATTCAGCATCTTGATTGAAAAAGTTAACCCTTCAAAAAATTTGGGCATGCCCGTTCATAAAGATGTATTCTCTATCTTTTAAGAAAACGGCATTGCCATCTGAAAGGCTGATAAGGTAAGTGAACCCCTCCTTTAATAAATTACTA
>JANQZX010000041.1:0-7846 GCA_030728245.1 Saprospiraceae bacterium
CAATCAAAGAAATGCGCTTTTCACCCTTCCCCAGTTTAAATCCAAAGGTATAATTCCTGCTATTTTCGCTGGTTCCAGTAGCAATAAGGTCCCCAATACCAGCGGTGCCGATAAAAGTTCTGGGTCCCGCACCGAAAGCCTTTCCAATATAAATCATTTCCATCAGTCCCCGGGTAAGTAACATGGCTTGAATATTTTTACCCAAACCTTTTCCTGTAATTAACCCTGAACCCAAGGCAAAAATATTTTTAAGACCGCCAGCAAATTCTGCACCAAGAAGATCATTTGTTCCAAAAACATGAAATACATCGCTACCTAACGCTTTTTTTCCTGCTTCAATAACCTCTTCAAAGGGACTTCCAATAACAGTCGCAGTAGGTTGTCCCTCCATGATTTCAGAAGCCAGATTCGGTCCGGCTAAACAGCCAATTCTTCTCACCGAAGTTTCTTCCTTAATAACCTGGCTCATGGTCATAATATGCTCCTTTCGCAATTTACCTGCTGTAATGTCTTCGTTAGATATACCTACATCAAATCCCTTAGTAGCATGTATGATGAGGTGCGAAGGACGAAGGTAAGGGCCAAACATTTGCATAACCGACCTAAAAGCATCAGAGCTTATAACGGGAAAAAGAAGCGTACAAGTTTCAGCTAAAAATTTTGGATCATTAGTGGCCGTAACCTTTTGGGATATGACTACATTGTCAAAATAATGGTGTTCGTTGATTTGCTGAACTACCTCCGGCCGTCGGGCAAATAGTAAAACAGGGACATTGTGAGCTAATAAATTAGCTATGGTTAAGCCAAAACTACCTGCACCAATAACCCCAACAAATTGTTTTCCTTCAACGTCCATTTTAGGTATATATTAGCCTGCTATTAAAGATTCAATAAATTTTTCTGGTGATACAGCCTCTGTCAGTTGGTAATCTCCAATTCTTGTCCTTACTAATCTGGAAAGATAGGCTCCTGAATGTAATGACTTACCCAAATCAAACGCAAGAGAACGTATATAAGTTCCTTTGCTGCAATGAACTTTAAAATCTATTTCAGGCAATTCAAACCGAAGAATTTCTAGGGAATACAACGTAATTCGTCGTGCTTCAGGTTCAAATACTTCTCCTTTCCTTGCTTTCTTATAGAGCGGTTGTCCACCCACTTTAATAGCTGAGAAAATAGGCGGAATCTGCATTTGTTCCCCCTGAAAAAGAGTGAGTGCTGCGTCCAGAGCTTCTCTTGTTATATGTTGAAAGGGAAATAGCTCGTCAGGTTCCGATTCTGCGTCGTAAGTGGGTGTGGTTGCACCTAAGGTTATAGTACCCTCGTAACATTTTCCTAATTCTTGTAAAGAGGCTAAATCACGGGTGCATTTCCCTGTTCCCAATAGAAGTAAGCCTGTGGCCATAGGATCTAAGGTACCAGAATGACCAACTTTTATCTTCTTTAAGCCAAGATGGTGTTTTATGGATCCCCGTATTTTATTAACCACATCGAAAGAAGTCCATCCTGCTGGCTTGTCAATCAGTAAGATGGTTCCAACCTCCAGGGGATGTTGTGTATTTTTGGAAGATTCAGAAATTACAGGGTCGATCATTTACAATTATTTTGCTGCCAGAAATAACAGCATTCCTGCGCCAACAATAAAACAATAGAGTGCAAAATAGCCTAATTTACTTTTCTGTACCACTTTGATCATCAAAGTGCAGGCGAACAAACCAGTAAGAAAGGCGGCAAGAAAGCCCAAAGAAAGGGGTATCAGAGAGAATTCCTTTACATTAAAGGTGCCATCAAGCAAATCTTTTGCCATCTTACCTAAAATCAATGGAATAACCATTAGAAAACTAAATCGGGCCGCTTCAGCTCTTTGAATGCCTAGTAAAACCGATGTTGAAATGGTCGCCCCTGATCTTGATATACCTGGTAAAATAGCAATCATTTGCGCAATACCAATAATGAAAGCTTCTTTTGACCCCACCGACTTGTTGCCTGTTTTTGCTCTGTCGGCAAAGAACAAAACACCTGCAGTGACCAATAACAAACTACTCACAAGGAATATTTGTCCCTCAAAAAGTCTGTCAATTTCTTCTTCTAAAAATAATCCCACCAATACAGCAGGTATCATAGAGAGAATAATATTTCGGGCAAATAAATGAGATTCAGTTATCCGTGGCTTAAATAAGCCTGAAAGGATTACACCAATTTCTTTTCTAAATACCACCATTGTCGCCAGCGCCGTCGCAGCATGCAAGGTTACAGTCATTAAAAGACCAGAATTTAAGTCTTTCTTATCGCCTAAAAAGTATTGAGCAATCTCCAGGTGACCGCTACTACTCACAGGTAGAAATTCTGTTAAGCCTTGAACTATACCAAGTAAAATAGCTTCTATGTTACTATCCATTATTTACGAAATATAGCAAACACCTCAATAATTAATCCAGCTAAAATAAAAATGGGTGCAATGACCATTCTGACAGGACTATAAATAATCGTTTCATCCCAAACGTCTGGACTTGGCATATTGCCCCCTGACATTAGTACGAGGCCTATGGCAACCAATAATATACCACCGCCCATCCAAATAAAGTTATTTTTATTAAATAACATCTCCATTTGAACTTGCTGAGGTTTAGATTTTACCCCACTCACGGTGGCTCGCTTCTTACTTGTTGTTTGTCCCGTTTCATTTACCTTGGTATTTGCCGCGGGATTGGGTGTAATTCGGACTTTTGATTTACTCATGATTTTACCAGATTTTAAATTCCGGGAACGAAATTAAACATTAAAATTATTTATCTAAAGACAATTGTCATTTCATATTAATACAAATCATCTACTCGCATTTTCAAATATCTGTTTACTACAAAAAATGTACTAAATATATAAATGAAAACACCTGCAAATAGGATGATGGCTGATAGCATAAATAGCTTTTCCATAGGTACATTTCGGACCAACTCGGGCAGATTACCAACTAACCAAAAGTAAATGACACTGAGCCCCAAAAGAGCAATAAAACCAGCAATTAAACCATGGAAGAAACTTCTTTTTATAAATGGGGTACTGATAAATTGCCAACTTGCACCTACTAATTCCATGTTTTTAATGATAAATCGATGCGTATGTAAGGCTAGTTTGAGGGTATTGAATATCAGAGTGATAGATATTGCCAATAATATGAGGGTCAGCGCAAAAGTGAAAAATAAAAATTTATTCATATTTTTCAATAGTGAATTAAGGAAACTATCTTGAAAATAAACAGCCTGAACCGTTGGGAATTTTAATAACGCATTTTTAATTTTACCCAATGGTTCCTTATCTAAATACGCTTCCTTAACATTGAAAGTTACAATATCTAAAAAGGGATTAGGTAAATCGAGTTTTAAAAAATCTTCCCCAAAATCTTTTCGCATCATTTGCATAGCTTCCTCCTTTGGGATCATAGAGAAGCTACCTTTTTTATAAAAATCGCGTGTCGTTAACCAGCTTTTCATAGATTCTATTTCTTCCTTTGTTCCCGTTTCGCTGATTTCAACAATTAAATTTAGATTTTCCTTATAAAACGATATTAACTGTCGGGTATTTATTAAAATAAATCCGAAAATACCTAAAATAAATAATATCAGTGATATGCTTAACATAGCAGAAAGGTAGTTTGGCTTTGATCCAAATTTACCAGAATCTTGTTGAGTAGATGTCGCTGGATTCA
Source organism: Saprospiraceae bacterium (assembly GCA_030728245.1). Taxonomy (GTDB): domain Bacteria; phylum Bacteroidota; class Bacteroidia; order Chitinophagales; family Saprospiraceae; genus BJGN01. Next base: position 3,707 of record JANQZX010000041.1, read on the forward strand.
TATCTTAATTACCTGTTTTCCAACTGATTCATTAATATTTCTGTTTCAGCTAATAAGGATTTTAATAATTTTAATCGATCTGATTTTTCTTGAGCCGTTAGGGTACCATTGGTTTCAGACGTTGTTAATCCAGTAGTAACCTCCTCCATTTGTAATAACTGGTCTCTTTTATTTGTTAAATCCTGAAACTGTTCATTTATTTGAGGATCTCCGCTCTTATCCACTGCATTTTCAAGTCCGTTTAATAGTTGACTCACTTTATCCATGGCGAGGTCATATTTTCCGTCCTTTAATTTTTGTTTTTCAGCCCGAAGTAGGTCCCATGAAGATTTTCCAAGGTGAATTACTTCTCCAAATATCTTTTTTGAGGTGGATTTTTCCTCTGGGGTACCTAAAAAATAGTTGTAAACCAATAAAAGGACAACTAAGCTTAATCCAAGTTTGAATAAAAAACGAATCATATTACCTGCATTTATTAAAGTACACAGAACAATGCAAATCTAATTCCTTTTTGTCTATTTTTGCGTAAAATTACGCTTTTGGTCTCTATAACGATTTTTAGAGCTAATGGCACAACAAAATTAAACGATAATGGAATACAGATTTTCAGACATTGAATCCAGGTGGAAAAAGTTTTGGGAAGAAAATAAAGTGTATAAAGTAAGTAACACTTCCGATAAACCAAAATATTATGTTTTGGATATGTTCCCTTACCCGTCTGGCGCCGGTCTGCATGTAGGACATCCTCTCGGATACATCGCTTCTGACATTTATGCCCGATATAAAAGGCTCAAAGGTTTCAATGTTTTACACCCTATGGGATATGATGCCTTCGGTTTGCCTGCGGAACAATATGCTATTCAGACGGGGGTACAACCTGCTATGTCTACTGCTCAAAATATTGCCAGATACAGAGGTCAGTTAGATAATCTTGGATTTAGTTTCGATTGGGACAGAGAGGTGCAAACATCTAATCCATCTTATTATAAATGGACTCAATGGATTTTCCTGCAGCTTTTTTCTCATTATTATGACACCAAAGCCAATATGGCTAAACCTGTCTCCGAACTTGAAAATCATTTTAGTACCCATGGTTCAAGCCATTTAAATGCCGTTCACAGTGATATTGAACACTTTAGTGCGGAAGAATGGAATGCCAAATCCAAAGGGGAAAAGGAAAATATGTTGATGAACTTTCGTCTGGCCTTCAGAAAAGTAACCTATGTTAATTGGTGTGAAGCTCTGGGGACTGTGTTGGCTAACGATGAAGTAAAAGATGGTTTGTCAGAAAGGGGAGGGCATCCCGTGGAGAAAAAACCAATGATGCAGTGGTCGCTAAGAATTACAGCTTATGCTGAACGATTATTGAATGACCTGCAGACCCTGGACTATTCTGATGCCATGAAAAAAATGCAATCTAATTGGATTGGTCGTTCGGAAGGCGCAAGAATGTTCTTCGGCGTGGAAGGGCACGATGTTCAACTGGAAATTTTCACTACTCGTCCCGACACCCTTTTTGGCGTTACTTTTATGGTTTTAGCGCCTGAACACGAATGGGTTTCTTTGTTGACCACAGAAGGTCAGGCTCCGAAAGTGGCAAAATATTTAGACTACGTGCAGAGTAGGTCTGAAAGGGAGCGAATGGCCGAAGTAAAGGAAGTTACCGGAGAGTTCCTTGGCGCTTATGCTATAAATCCGTTTAATGGAAAGAAAATTCCTATTTATATCGGTGAATATGTCCTGAAGGATTATGGTACAGGGGCTATTATGGCCGTTCCAAGTGACGATGATCGTGATAATTTATTTGCCGTTAAATTTGGGTTGGAAATTATAGATGTGATTGATAAGTCAAATTATCCTGGGGCAACGCGTAATGACAAACTGGGCTTAATGATTAATTCTGAATTCCTTGATGGCATGGAGGTTCCTGCAGCCATTGAATTTATGTTAAAGGAAATCGAAGCTAAAAATATTGGCTCCAGACAGGTGAATTATAAATTGCGCGATGCTATCTATAGTCGTCAAAGATATTGGGGGGAACCTTTTCCTATTATTTACGATGAAGATGGTGTAGCCATACCCTTAAGTGAAGATGAACTTCCCTTGGAATTACCTGTTTTAGAAAATTTTCAACCCGCTTCAGGTGCTGTTTCTCCTCTTGCCAGAGCGCAGGATTGGGTGAATCTTCCTAATGGGTTTAAACGTGAAACAGATACCATGCCAGGTTTTGCTGGTTCTTCCTGGTATTTTTTACGCTATATGGATCCTACAAACAATGAGGTTTTTGCCGGGGAAAATGCCTTGAATTATTGGAAAGATGTAGATCTGTATGTCGGAGGTACAGAACATGCCGTGGGACATTTAATGTATAGCCGTTTTTGGCATAAATTCCTCTATGATCTGGGTAAAGTGCCAACCATTGAGCCATATAAAAAATTGATCAATCAAGGTATGATCCAAGGGGTAGTGGAATCTATTTATTTGCAAAAGGAAAAAGTAGCAGGTAAAAGTAGATTTATTTCAGCCTCTCTGTTGAAAAATGAAGAAGCAAAAGGTCTTGCCTTTACCAGAATTCCTGTGTTGGTAGATTATATTACAGATTATGGAAACATGCAGGGTTCGCATCTCAATGAAAATGGGGTAAGTCAGTTTATTTCGTGGAGACCTGAATTTGTGTCTGCCGTTTTTGAATCAGAGGGTGGAGTGCTTGAACAAGGTGTTTTTACTCCGTCAAATGAAGGAGATACTTTTCAGCTGATAACCCATTCTGAAGTAGGCAAAATGTCGAAATCATTGTATAATGTGATTAATCCTGATGATGTTGTCTCAAAATATGGGGCAGATTGCTTTAGAATGTATGAAATGTTCTTAGGTCCTGTTGAACAAGCGAAACCATGGGATACAAAAGGTATAGATGGTGTATATAAGTTTTTGAGAAAAGTATGGCATTTGTTTAGAGACACAGACGGTAAATGGTTGGTAACTGAAACGCCCGCAACACCTGAAGCGCTCAAAGTTTTACACGCAACAATTAAAAGGATTCAGGACGATATTGAACGTTTTTCCTTTAATACCTGTGTAAGTGCCTTCATGATTGCAGTGAATGATTGGCAAAAAATGAATGTTCACCATAGAGAAGTGCTCGAACCTTTCTTAACCCTCCTGGCACCATTTGCACCATTTTTAAGTGAAGAATTGTGGCATCAATTGGGCAATGAAGGTTCTGTTCATCAGGCTGGTTTTCCTGTCTTTGAAAGTAAGCACCTCGAAGAATCAGCCATTGAATATCCAGTAAGTGTCAATGGGAAACTGAGAGCAACCTTAGTTTTTGATGTTCAAGGCAAGGAAGAAGACATTAAAGCGGCGGCTATGGAGCTCGATCCAATTAAAAAATGGACAGAGGGTCTAACGGTCGTAAAAATTATTGTTGTTCCAAAAAGAATGATCAATATAGTGGTTAAATAAAGATCGACCCCGGATGGGTCGCATGTTTATAGAATGTTGACCGCCAGGGGCATAATGGTGTTTTGGGAAAATTGTGCTGCCATGGGCATAATGGTATTTTGTGGAAATTGTGCTGCCAGGGCCAAATATTGGCAATAGACATGTGACCCCTCCGGGGTCAGGCATTAAAAATGGTAAAAATCAACCCCGGAGGGGTCGCATGTTTAACATTTAATCAATAATTTTGAAGGTGGTTCTTCTGTTTCGCTGGTGTTCCTCTTCCGTGCATCGCGAACAGACACAAATGGCAGTGGGTGAAGTTTCACCAAAGCCTTTGGCAACCATTCGTCCGGGGGGAACACCCTTTCCAATGAGGTATTCTATAGCCGATTGTGCTCTTCTTTGAGAAAGTACCTGATTATAGGAATCAACGCCCCGGCAATCTGTATGTGAAGCCAACTGAATTCTGATGAGAGGATTTAAGATCAGCGTATTAGCTAGTTTATCCAGCGTGGGTTTAGCGTCAGAACGAATATCCCATTTATCTAAATCGTAATAAATATCGTCTAAAACAATCTCTGTATTTTTAAATATTTTATCGAGGACGATTTCCATTTCTACTATTTGAATAGGATTTTCTGGTGTAGCTTGTAGTCCTGCGGCATTAAAAGTAGCTGCATTATTGAGATACCCATC
>JANQZX010000041.1:7946-30070 GCA_030728245.1 Saprospiraceae bacterium
TTTTTCCGTAGGTGTCTTCTCATCTTTTTTAGGATTTGGCGGTAATTTTTTAAAAGTATAAATATCTTCTCTGCCGTTACCACCTTCTCTGGTTGATGTAAAATAACCAAATGGCAGATTATTTACGGAATGAATAATGGTGTAGTTAAAATCATCGCCACCAGAATTTATGGGATATTTCAGGTTCACGGGAGGAGACCATTCTCCGTTTTCAAGTCTGAAGCTTTTAAAAATATCCAATCCGCCCATACCTGGTAAATAATCTGAACTAAAATAAAGCGTATCCTTATCTAAAGACGGAAATTGCTCATTTCCTGGCGTATTTATCTGTCTATTTAGTAATGCGGGTTCACTCCAGGTACCATTATCTAAAAGTTGCGAGCTATATAAGTCATATCCGCCCCATCCTTCGGGTGCTTTAGCACTAAAAAGCATATACTTCCCATTTTCAGAGAGGGTTGGATGTCCAAGATTAAGATCTTTTAATGTAGGGAAAATTTGAGAGGCAGGCCCCCATGTTTCTGCATTTATTTTATCAATAATAAATAATTTACAAAAGGCATCTTCCTTTTTACCTCCACTACAACGTGTAAACACCGCTTTATTTCGTTCAGCATTAAATGAAAGTGTTCCTTCATGGGCGGGAGAATTAATATTGATTTTCCAGGGAACAGCATCGCCAGTTTCCAGGTCAGCTATAAAGATATCTGTAAATCCTGCGCCAGTCCATAAATAAATTTGTTCACCCGTGGCAGTTGGTCGATCCGAGGTAAAAATCAGGCTGTTTTTATTTAGTAATACGGGAGAATAATCCGCGAAAGCGGAGTTAATGGGTAAAAGTTCAACTTGAAAATCTTTGTATTCTTCTTTCTTCCATTTTGCAGCCAGTTCACAGTTGGCAATATCTTTTCTATACTCATAAGGACTGCCTATTTCAATACTTAATTCTTTGAAAGTTTGCATGGCCTCAGTATATTGCTCACTTTGTTTTAAGGCAAATGCTAATCCTTTCAGTGCATCAACGCCAAACCCATTATCATAAGAAAGTCTGTAATTTTCGATTGCCAGATCAATATTTCCCATTTGCATGGCATTTTCTGCCAGAATAAAAGTTAAAATACCTCTATCAGTCCCTGTTTTAACTTTTTTTATTTCGTTGGAAAGCAGTTGATTGGCAATGGTAAATTGCTTTCTTTCGTAGGCTGTTTTCCCATCCCTGATTTTTTCAGTGTAAGTACAAGCTGATAGAGTATATATTAAGATAAAAAGGATTCCCCATTTTTGCATAGCCGATAGATTGAAGTTGGACAAAGAAACCAATAGATAAATCTTCTCAAAAAACAACGATTCACCCTATTTTGTTTTGCTTTTACAATATAAACAAAAAAGGCGAATGCATCGTTGCATTCGCCTTTATCCCGTATAGGAAAAAGAAATTTTATCTCTTTTAAGCCTTATTCCCTTCGTCTTTTTTTAGTAAATCAGACATAAGTGGAGAAGCTACAAAAATAGATGAATAAGTACCAATTACAATCCCAAATAAGATAGCGAAGGAGAATCCTTTGATACTTGAACCACCAAATAAGAATAAAACAACCACCACAAACAAAGTGGTTAATGAGGTTAAAGTAGTTCTACTTAAGGTGTTATTGATGGCTTTATTTATTACTTCATTCCTAGATCTCTTTACATAAATACCCATCATCTCTCTAATACGGTCAAAAACTACCACTGTATCATTAATGGAGTAACCAATGACTGTCAAAATCGCTGCAATAAAAGCCTGATCAACCTCCATACTGAAAGGTAAAATTCCATGTAATGCTGAGAATACACCCAAAGTAATTATGGTATCATGAAATAAGGCTATTACGGCACCTGCACTATACTGCCATTTACTGAATCGGATGAAGATATACAAGAAAATCAGAGCCAGAGCAAATAAGGCTGCTCTAAACGAACTTGTCTTAATATCTTCAGCTACGGTTGGCCCAACCTGACTCGAACTGACAATGTGGGTACCTGTTCCTTCCGGATCACTAAAATTAGCAATATCCAAACCATTACCGGAAATATTGTTCACACCAGCAAACAATCTTTCAAGTACTTTTTGAGAAGCATTTTCATCACCACTGTCAATCAGGTAACTGGTAACAACATTCAGTGAATTTTCAGAGTCAATAGATTTAACTACCGGTGTATTTCCATAAAAAGCAGTGGTTAATTCTTTCCTTAATTCCTCAGGATTTACTGATTCTGAAAATTGAATATTGTAAGAATAGCCTCCTTTAAAATCAACACCAAATTCAAATCCTCTGGTAAATATTGAAACCAAGCTTAATAACACCAACACACTTGAAAACAGATAAGCTACTTTTCTCTTACTCATCCAGTCTACATTAAGACCTGATAAAGCACCTTTGGTGAAAGAATTAGAGAATTGAAGGTCTTTTCCTTTTCCTGTCCACCAGTCAATGAATAATCTACTAACCAATACAGCCGTAAATAGGGAAGATAAAATACCGATGATTAAGACAACGGCAAAACCCTTAATTGGACCTAATCCGAAATAAGAAAGCATAAATGCAGAAAGAAGGGTAGTGACGTTTGAGTCAATAATCGCAGAGTATGATTGACGGAACCCTTCTGAAATAGCCGTTAAAAGGGCTTTCCCTTCTGCGAGTTCCTCTCTGATTCTTTCATAGATGATTACGTTGGCGTCAACGGCCATACCTATGGTAAGTACGATACCAGCAATACCCGGAAGGGTTAAAACGGTACCAAAAGAGGCCAGCGTACCGAAAATAAAGAAGATATTAAGGAAAAGGGAAATGATAGACATGATACCTGCTGAACTATAGTACAGGAACATGAAGGCCATTACGATTAAAAATCCAATCACTAAAGAATTGATACTTTTTGAGATATTCTCTTTTCCTAAAGAAGGACCTACTAAGGCTTCTGATATGATTTTAGTTTCCGCTGGTAACTTTCCAATTTCGAGAATATTGGCTAAATCCTGTGCTTCCTGAATATTGAAGTTTCCTGTTATCTGTGTATTTCCGCCAGTGATTGGCTCATTTACACTAGGTGCAGAAACTACTTCATCATCAAGCAAGATAGCAACCTGGCGATTATTATCCTGTGCAGCTTTAGTGGTCATTTCTGCCCAGGCTTTAGCGCCGTTTTTATCCATTCTAAGTGTTACACCTGTTTCCTTAGTAATTGGATCAGGTTCTGCAGCTGCAGCAACCACCTGATCACCTGATACTGGTGCTTCCGCTCTTTCCTTTTTAATGGCGTAGAGCATATAAAGATCCGTTACCTCGTTCGTTTGTGTGTTGGTAATTGGATCCCTTCCCCAATGGAATGATATTTCTTTAGGAACTCTGCTTCTAACCTCTGGACGGGTTAATAAAGAATCGATAATGGATTTTTTATTTCGTGCCGAAACACCAATAACTGCCATCCCGAATTCTCCTCCTGTGTTTAAAGAAAGATTCTCGAATATGGGACCACTGGCTATATTTACTGGGCTATAAAGCGTATCTAATTTCGCAATTTTAGTTTTGTTCTGATTTCCGTCTGCATCAGTGGCATAAGTGGTATCAATACGTAAAATTTCTTTTTTCAACTCGCCACCACCAATGGTTTTTGCCAATTCAGCGTTAGCATCAGCAATAGCCTTTTGGATGGTTTCGCTACCTGCACGATTTGGATTCACGGGATCAGTAATCCTGTAAACATCCCAAAATTCAAGTTTGGCAGCGGCTTGTAAGAAATTACGCGCTCTTTCAGGATTATCAATACCTGGAAGTTCCACAAGAATTAAGTCGCGACTTGGGTCAAGAGAAACGTTGGGTTGCATAACACCAAGTCGGTCAATACGTTCTTTCAAAAGCTTGAAAGTCAATTCAACGGTTTCACTAGCCTTTTCGCGTAAAATGGTTACCACTTGGGCGTTACTTGATCCAAAGGTAATTTCCTCTCTAAGTAATTCAGAGGTAGAAAATAATGGCGCCAGATTACGATTATTTTGCGTATAGGCGTCCGCAAACAAAGTTACATAATCTCCTTGTGAGGTGATTTGATCCTTTGATGCTTTTTCCAGGGCTGCTAAGAAAGCTGGATCTTTACTATCATTCGCAAGAGCACGTAAAAAGTCACGTAAATCTACTTGCAGTAAAACGCTCATACCTCCCTTCAAATCAAGACCCAACGCTAATTGTTGTGATTTTAATTCCTGGTAATTGTAAGTTTTGAGCATAGGAATCTTCAACACCTCTTCAGAAGACATGGAGTCCAAATAAGCAATACGCTTTTGCTTGAACACCTCCTGCTTAAGGTTCTTTGATACGTTTCTGCTTGCTGCTTCAGCATAAGCATCTGCCGCTTTTTCAACACTCTGGGTGGGCAATGTGAATAGGAACTGGATTAATGTAACCAGAACCATCAACACAAGGAAGAACCTGATAATCCCTTTTCCTTGCATAACTAGTTGTTTAACGATTAATGTTTACTTTTTTAGAAAACTGCGCAAATATAATTATTTTACAATATTTTTCACGCTTCAAAAACGCGAAGATACTATTTTCAGATTTCTTTACATAACCTTAACTAAACCTTTTATTTTTTTGTGCATCTTATTTTTACTTGGCCAAATTATTGAATGGTCTTCCCTCTAAAAAACAAAGTATATTTTCTACGGTCATGTCCATTAGTTTTTCTCTTGCTTGTTTTGATGCCCAGGCCACGTGTGGGGTTATGATGCAATTTTCTAATTCAAATAATGGACTACCTGATGCAGGGGGTTCCGTTTTTAACACATCTAAAGCAGCAAACGCTGGTTTTTTATATTTTAATCCCTCATAAAGATCTTCCTCATTAATTAAATCTCCCCGGGATGTGTTTATTAATATGGTATGTTCTTTCATTTTTTGAAAAATAGCCTTATTCATTATATTTTTAGTATCATTGGTAGAAGGAATATGCAGGGTGATGATGTCACTGTTTGAAATAACCTGCTCCAATGTTTGAACTTCATACCCCAGATGTATTGCCTTTTCAGCCGTCCGTGCAACCACTTTAACTTTCATCCCAAAGGCATCGGCTATTTTTGCAACGGCCTGACCAATAGCACCAAATCCGATGATGCCTATGGTTTTCCCTTCTAATCTTTCCAGCGATTCATGCCCATAACAAAAATCGGGTTGATTCCCCCAATCTCCGTTTTTTACCGATGTATTTTGTGTATTTACCCGGTTGGTAATATCGAGTAAAAGGGCAAATACGTGTTGAGCTACCGACCCTGTTCCATAGTTACTTGCATTCAAAACAACTATGCCTTTTTGTTTTGCCTTTTCTATATCAATGTTGTTGTACCCGGTCGCTGTTACGCAAATGCACTGACAATGAGGTGCGTTTTCCAATACCTCAGCGTCAAGTTTTACTTTGTTTACAACGATTATTTCAGCATCTTTGACCCTGGTCAATACTTCTTCTTTGCTTGTCCTGGGGTAGATGGTGGTTCTTCCTAATTGTTTTATTTTTTCCCAGGATAAATCTCCGGGATTTAATGTGTGTCCATCGAGGATGACGATAGATTTCATGGGCGACGCTTTTGATTTTAACAAAACTTTTTTACTGAAAATTTCAATATTTTTTTCAAATATGCGTATTAATGTTCAAATACATCCAATGAATTATACTCGTTTAATTTTTTTCTTTTATTTATTCGTGCCTTTCTGCAGCGTTGGTCAGAATAGTGTTATTGCTTCTCAGGTTGAATCCTGGGTAAATCAAAAACCTGTTTCATCGGACTATAATTTGAATTCGTCCTATATATTTTTATTAAATCCGTCTCTGCTTGCGCCAATGTTTGAAGGAGAAAATCTTAATAAAGGAGAAAGAAGGGATGTGGGTATAAAAAAAGGGGATTATCCACAGTACATGTACCTGGCAGCCAGCATTAAAGACCCAGTTAATCCTGCTAATTTTCTTACGATTCCTTTAATGATTCACGATACAAGGAATCCTAATATTTCCTCCCGACTTCTTGAATACGGTGGCAGGGTATTGGAAAATATATCAGATGATGTACTAAACAAAGGCGATATAACGGCAAAAATTAAATTCGAGGCTATAAAAAGTAATGAAGCGCGCGATTTTTGGCAAAAAACAGCTGAAATTTCAGCTGACCTGGGTAAAACGGCAACCAGTCTTCTAAAAGTTGGTTTGTCAGGTCCATTTTTGGCACTGACTAATCAGATTATGCCTCAAGTCGATAAAGGACTTCGTTCTATGGAAAAATTGGACGATCCCCACAAAATGGTGAGTGAGTTTTATATTAAATTGCTCTCCAAAGATTTAGGAAATCTTTATGATGAAAAAGTGGTGGGTGCAACCCTTTATAGAATTCATTGGGACGTTGATGTGCCTCTGAAATCTAAGTATTTCACTCAGTTTCAAGGGGGAAAGGTAGAGGATTTTAAAAGTAAGGTACCCAAAACCACGGCCCCTTATATCTTGATTGTTCAAACGAAGTCAGAATACAATACCGATTATTCAGACCTTACATTCAACAAGGCCTATTTTGATAAAAAAACAAGGGAATTTAAATTGATTCAAAATGAAACTAAAAAAGAAGTAGAAAGTGAATTTTTAGAAGTTTTTTCCGCAGCGCTTGATTTGAGAAGACAAATCGACTTGTTTCAAGGCTCTCTTCAGACAAAATATACCGATTGGATTGCCTTTGCCCGGTTAATTGATAGCTACCGAAACATTGGTATTTTAAAAACAAATTCGCTGAAAAGCTTGTCCACTAAGGATGTCAAATTGAGAGAGAAGTACGTTAAGCTTTATACCAATGTTCAAACAGAAGTTGATCTCTGGTTCAATGCTGAAATGCTCCTGAAATTTCGTGAAATTGGTAGGTTTTTAATCGTAAATGAGACAGATTCTTTGCTATCTAATAAAACGGCCGAACAGTTATATAAGGATATTGAACTGCTGGCCTTCTATAGGGATCGTCTTAGTCAGTCCGAAATTCAAGGTAGATTCCCCAAGGAAATTGAATCTCTTGCGTCCTTTCAAAAGGTGAATGATTTACGTAAATTGATAGAAAAACTTTTTTTTCAAAAGGAGTTTCTCTCGAATATTAATGTGTCTGGAAAAGAACAGGCAAATGCTTTTTTAGAAAAAGCTACTTCTCAGTTTCCATTGTGTGCATCTTGTAAATCTCTGGCATTGGAAAGGTTGGCAGCCTCAGAAAAATCTACCTTTTCTAGGTTAAATGATCAATTCAAGGCTTTGTCAAAAGGCTTGTACTACACTTTAAGTTGTTTAGATGCCACTGTCAATTTTTTGAATCAGTATATCGAAAATGGCAGAATAACACATCAGGTTCCTGAATTAGTTATAGATAATTTGTCGAGAGATAAAGAAGAATTAACTAATTTAATAACTCAATATCAAGCTCTTATTTCAAAAGATCCACAAACTATGGCGCTTGGTGATTTACAAAAAATACTGACTGATTTCGAGAATAGGAAAAATAAAACGGTGCTTATTTGGGAAAGATTGAAAAGCAGCGTGTTGCCCGCTGATTTAAATGGATGTTCTTCGGGATTATTTTAATTTGCTTGTTTTATTTATCATATTATCTATACATTTGTCCCGTCCAAATTTATAGGTAACATGAGAAACCAGTTTCACCCGTACTTAATTTATTTTTCTCTCTTTTTGTTACTTTGGGACCTTGGTTTCAAACACTCAGCTTCGGTTCATGCTTATATTCTGGTGGCCTATTTTGGCATCATTATTGCCTCCTTTTATTTTGAGATTACAGATTTCATCAAACTGTCGAAAGGAGATAAATGGAAGCCTTTTTTGAGGGGAATCCTTCCATTTTCAACATTGATAAGTGTAGGCTATTTGTTATCACAAGGGTTCGGATTTACGAAAGCAATGAGTAATTCCTCCTCCCTGTTTATAACCAATGTTATACTGCTGCTTTCCATAGAGATCGGGCTTTTTAGTGATCGCCTTTATTCTAAAAAGAACATCAAACCGTCCATAGTTCTGGCAGGTAGTTTCATTTTTCTCATTGTAGTTGGAACAATCTTATTAAAATTACCCAAGGCAACGACACAAGGTATAACCTGGGTCGATGCAGCTTTTACCGCAACAAGTGCGGTGAGTGTAACAGGTTTAGCCATAAATGACACGGGTAAAAGTTTTACCTTTTTTGGTCACGTGATTATTTTACTGCTTATTCAGTTGGGCGGATTAAGTATGCTCGTTTTTACCTCTTTTTTTTCGTATTTTTTTAAAGGAAAAGCTTCTTACAGGGAAAATACTTACCTAAGTGATTTTCTTGGTTCTAATCAATTTACAGATCTATTAGGTTTGGCAAAAAAGGTGGTTGTTTTTACCCTAGCAATGGAAACTTTAGGCGCTATTATTATATATTGTAATTTACCTGTTCTACCTGATGGGAACTCACTTCAAGAACGACTTTTCTTTTCTTTTTTTCATGCAGTTTCCTCTTTTTGTAATGCGGGTTTTTCACTTCTTGGAAATAATTTATACGATCCTCTCCTTCGTTTTAATTATGTTATTCACTTGGTTGTGGGGTTTTTACTCGTTTTTGGTGGTCTTGGCTATGCCATTCATTTTAATATCGCAGATTATATAAAGTTTAAATATTATAGATTAAAATTTTCTTTTTCGAAGGCTAAATTTTTCACAGAATATCATCATGTAAAGTTAAGTCTAAACTCAAAAATGGTCTTATACACTACCATTAGCTTAATAATTATAGGATGGATATTTTTCCTTGTGGCAGAATGGAACCGTCCAACATTACAGGAACATTCCTCCCTTTTTGGAAAATTAGTCGTCTCCTTTTTTGGATCAATTACTCCGCGGACAGCTGGTTTTAATACGGTAGATATGGCAGGCTTAAGTATGCCAGTCATTTTTTTAACCATTATGCTAATGTGGGTGGGTGCGTCACCTGCATCAACAGGTGGTGGTATAAAAACAAGTACTTTCGCTTTAGCTGTTTTAAATATCTGGCATTCTTTGACAGGCAGACAAAAAATGCATTTTGCACAAAGGGAAATCGAGCAATCTTCTGTGAACAGAGCTTTTGCGATCATATCTTTATCGCTTATGATCATTTGCTTTTCCATTATTGTGCTAAGTGTACTAGAACCGACGATGACTTTTTTATCTTTGACCTTTGAAGTCTTTTCTGCCTATTCTACCGTAGGGCTTAGCCTTGGTGTAACCACTGCTTTTTCCGACGCCGGTAAAATAGTTCTCATAATAGTAATGTTTGTCGGAAGAGTCGGTGTTTTTTCCTTATTGTCAGGCCTTTTGGCCCATAGAAAACCTCCGGTTTATGATTTTCCAAAAGATTCCATACTCATAAATTAAATATTATTCTTATGCAACAAAAAAAAATGGAAACGTTTATGATTATTGGACTTGGAATTTTTGGTTCTGAGTTGGCTATTGATTTGTTAAGAAAAGGACATCAGGTCATTGGCGTCGATTCGGCAGAGGATAGAGTTAACTTATTAAAAGATATTCTAGAAAAATCATTTATCTTAGATTCCACCGATTTAAAAGGTATTAGTACCTTACCTCTCAAGGAAACCAACTGGGTAATCGTTGCCATTGGTGAAAACGAAGGAGCTTCTTTAATGACGGTGGGCATTTTAAAGAGCCTTGGAGTAAATAAAATTATTTGTCGTTCTCTTTCAAAAACCCACGAATATATTTTGGCCGCAATGAATATTCATGATATTGTGCATCCTGAAAAAGAAGCAGCGCAACAACTTTCCCATCGACTTACTTACAATCTTGGAAAGGAAATGTTGTTTATTGATAACGACCATTCTGTGACAGAAACCTTAATTCCATCCTGGATGGTAAATAAAAAATTGGCAGATTTGGACATAAGAGGTAAATTTAAAGTGAATATTATTTCGGTTTTAAGAGATGAAAATGTATCAAAACCTAAATCTAAAGTGGATATTGAAAAAATATGTAAAGGGGTAATTACCCCCGAATTTGTATTTATGGAAGGAGATATTATTGTTACTTTTGGGAAAAATGACGACATTAAGAATATGATGACCGCTAACGATTAATATGTTTTTATGGAAAAACTAGATGTTCTTAACCAGGTGGCAGATTTCCATCGCACGTTCAAACACCCCCTACCTGTAGAGCCGGCGATTCCCTCAAAGGATCGTTGCCAACTGCGCATTTCACTCCTTAAGGAAGAATTAACCGAATTGGAGGATGCTATTCAGGCTGGTGATTTGGTGGCAGTAGCCGATGCCTTTTGCGATCTGCAATATGTTCTTTCAGGTGCTATCCTGGAATTCGGACTTGGCGCTAAATTTAAGGATCTTTTCGATGAGGTTCAACGGTCTAATATGAGTAAATCTTGCGCTACTCTTGAAGAAGCAGAGCAAACGCAAGCTCATTATAAACTAACTAAGGGGGTGGAAAGTGTGGTTGAATTATCAGAAGATCATTATTTAGTCTATAGAGCCGATGATAGAAAAACCCTAAAATCTATTCATTATTCACCAGCAGAATTAACTTCTATTTTATTTGAAAAATAATACCTGTATGCTTAAAATATTACCGACTTTGTTCATTGCCATTTTATTGAGTTGTTCAAACTCGAATGGCCAACCTGAACTTAAAAAAAAGAATAGTCAGACGACTGATATTTTAAATTTTCTTGCCGATGATAAGCTCATGGGGCGAAGAACCGGTGAACCCGGGAATAATGAAGCCGCTCAATATATTGCCGATAAATTGAAATCTTATGGTGTTTCTTTTGCTCCAGGCATGGATTCCTATTTTCAAAAAATTCCCTTTTCTGTGTTCAAACCAACTGAAAAGTATAGCCTGGTTTTGAATAATGTTACTTTCGACCCCATTTCCGATTGTTTAATTTTAAGTGGGAAGGCTAATTTTGAAAATGTCCCGGTGGTTTTTGCCAAATATGGCCTTGTTAATGAGGAAACAGGCGAAAGTGACTATGATGGCCTGGATGTGGAGGGGAAAATTGTCATCGTTTTACCAGGTGAACCTGATAATTCTCAGCAATCAGCCGTTATGAGAGCCTCCAAAAAGAAAAGGGCGCTGGCCATAAAACATAAAGCGGTGGCCTTGCTCGAACTTTACCAACTTAATACGCCATGGTCCTTTTTTACCAATTATTTTAGCAGAGAAACCCTTCAATTGGAGGATGCAGCGGAAGGTGATAAAGATCAACTTATTGTCGGTTGGGTAAAAGATAAAGGTGACCTTATTAAAAAGGAGTTGATCGCAGGAAAAGTTAAAATGACTGGCTCTGTTTCAGCGAGCGGAAGTACCACCATTCCAAAACCTTCCCAAAATGTTATCGGCGTTATCGAGGGCACTGATCCAAGTTTAAAAAATGAATATTTACTCCTTTCCGCGCATTATGACCATGTTGGAACTGGAAAAAAGGGTGGGGTATTTACTTCGGAAGATTCAATCTTTAATGGCGCCAGAGATAATGCTATGGGAACTGCAGCTATTTTACATGCTGCAGCAGCATTGGCTAAAAAGAAACCTCAACGTTCTATCATCTTTTTAGCCGTTACCGGTGAAGAAGTAGGATTGCTGGGAAGTAAATATTATGCCGAAAATCCAGTAATTCCGCTAAATAAAGTAATTTTTAATCTGAATACCGACGGAGCTGGGTACAATTCCACAAAACATATTTCAGTGATAGGTTGGGGGAGAACAGGGGTAGATAGCCTCATTTCACAGGCAACCAGAAAAGTGGGACTGGATGTTTTTAAAAATCCAGCCGCTGAGCAAAATCTCTTCGACAGGTCAGATAATGTCTCTTTCGCTGCAAAGGGTGTTCCCGCGCTTACTTTTTCACCTGGTTTCGATGCCTTCGATGAAGAAATTGCAAAATATTATCATCAGGTTGGAGACGAAGCTGATACTGTGGATAAAGCCTATTTGTTGAGATTTTCACAATCGCTGGCCTATCTTGCCAGACTTATAGCCGATAATCAGGTTTTGCCAAAATGGGTTAAAGGAGATAAATATGAAGAAGCTGGCCTTAAACTGTATCGCAAATAGTGGAAAAATTAATGGATGCAAATATTCCTTCTCCGGCTCGGTATCATAATACGGGTATTGCAGCTATCGCACTGGCGGCTATTCTCTGGAGTACAGGTGGCTTGTTTATTAAGTGGATTAATTTACCGCCTATCTCTATCCTAACTTATAGAGCGTTTTTTGCAGCGTTGCTTTTTTTACTTATTTTCAAGAAGAATGTACTCGTATTAACGCCTAAAATTCTTCTGGTATCTCTATTTTACACTTTGTTAGTCGGAACTTTTGTTTTTGCAACGAAATTGACTACCGCGGCAAATGCCATCTTTTTACAATATACAGCGCCTTTGTATCTTATTATTCTGGAGCCGTGGCTCTTTAAGTATAAGTTATCTCTTCAAAATGGATTAACTGCCATTTTCTGTATGCTTGGTATGGGTCTCTTCTTTTTGGATGAATTTTCTTTGGGAGGGCTTCTTGGTAATCTTTTAGCGCTGTTTTCAGGTGTCGCCCTCGCTGGTATGATGCTCGCTCAAAGGAATAACCCACAACATCATCACGAAGCGTCTATATTTTGGGGTAATGTTTGGGTCGTAATTATTGGGTTTACTTTTACAGTGAATGCGCCATTTCCCACCGTGAACGATTGGTTTATGCTCTCTTTTCTGGGCTTTATTCAAATTGGATTGGGCTACATGCTTTTTACCTTTGGCTTAAAAAGGGTTTCAGCTTTAGAAAGTTCTCTGGTCGCTATGCTGGAGCCTATCCTTAATCCGGTATGGGTGATGATTGGGTTTGGAGAAATGCCAGGTTTTTTTGCCATCGTGGGCGCGGGAATTATTATTGTCGCCCTGGTATTCAGGACAATTTATACGACCTACGTGAAAATATAAAATATTTTTTTAATATGTTTGTGAGTAAGGTTAATTTTACTTACTTTCGTACAAGTTTGTATTTCACGTCAAATGAATGAAGTATAAATGGGTAATCTAAAATAATGAGTAAGGGGCTTCATTTTGTGAAGCCCCTCTTTAGTTAAAATGGGAGTGGAGTACCCTCCGTTTCCGTTTTTTTTCTAAAAGCAGCTTGTAGTTGTTTCAGAATAGGTAAATTTGATCGATTAGTTATTTCTCGTCCATCAATGTTGTTAACTCTCGTTAATTCTCCCATAGTACCCGTGCAGAATACTTCATCGGCACTATAAAATTCTGTGACGGATAAATTTTTCTCCTTAAAAGGAATCCCTAAATCTTTACATATATCAATAACATGGGCACGTGTAATGCCCGGAAGGCAATTATCGGCAAAAGGGGTTAACACTTCCCCTTTCCGAATCATGAAGACGTTAACGCTGTTTGCTTCTGATACAAATCCATGCTGATCTAACATTAAGCCTTCGTCAGCCCCAGCAAAGTTTGCTTCAATTTTAGCTAAAATATTGTTTAACAGGTTATTGTGATGAATTTTAGAGTCGAGAAAAAGCGGAGAATTTCTTCTGATAGCGGTAGTTACCATTTTTATATCGGGTGGAAAAACAGGGGGTTTCCACTCGGCTAAAACTATAAGCGTGCAACCTTTGGTGTTTAATCTTGGATCCATCCCAGAGGTGATTTTCTCGCCTCTGGTTAACGTTAACCTTATGTGTGCGTTGTCTCGCATACCATTGGCCTCCAGTGTTTTAAAAATAGCATCTTGGATAAACTCCTTTGATGGGACTTGTTTGAAATCCAACGCATGAGCTGATAACGACATTCTCTCCAAATGTTTTTCAAGGCTAAATATCCTGCCTGAATATACTCTTAATCCCTCCCATACCGCATCGCCACCTTGTACAGAACTATCAAAAACAGATACTTTTGCTTCGGATCTGGGGTATAATTTATCGCCAACATAAATTAAAATATCATCATTGGCCGTGTTATATGTTTGTAACATAATATGTTCTTTTTAAAATTCAGGAAATTTTTAAACTTTTATCTATCAACTCAGCGTAAAATGGGGCACACTCAGCCGCCAATGGCTCCAGATGAGGGGGTAAAATGGTTTCTTTCTCAATATATGGTTTAAACCCATTAGATCGATGAACTTCTGCATACCAGTGGAGTGCCCATATTCCATCATATTCCTTTGGACCCGCAGCCCATTGAAGCATGGTGGGTAAATAAGGTATATCACACAAATGACATATTTTCTCCAACATAGCTGCTGGATTTATAAGCAAGTCTTTAGCATCCACAATGGCAGTTAAGGCATTGTTATCATTCAAATAGTGATATAATTTTTGTTGTAGGGCAACGCCTATATCTTCTATGCATGGATTGGGAATAACTTTGGCATAAGATGCTATAATTTCCCTCGGATTTCTTATCAATAGAATATTTAAGGTTTTAGTCATAAAACCCCAATCTATGTCTATTAAATGGTGGGTCATCTGTTTGAAAAATAAGATATTCTTTTCGGCAGGGCCTAATATGATATCATTTATAACATCTGAACCATTATTAAGCTGGCTGGCTATGATTTGGTCTTTAACAGGATGGACAGCCTCCGTGGGGGTGCGCAATAAATAATGGGCATATAAGGGTTCATCAAATGCGTGAACGTCAGGCCTTTCTCCAAATGAATACATAAAAGCGGTACTCACATTCCTGGGACTGGACCAAACATTCAATCGGGTAGGATTTGAAATCATTCAATTTTTTTTCGAATATAGGTCGATTTTTTCATTTTAAAATATCCATTTTACTAAAATATTGTTAATAGCTTTACTATTTTAATATTCCTGCTTGCTTTTATTATATTAAACAACCTAATTTTTGACTTGTGGCTCGATTTTTATTTATCTGGACCTTGTTAAGTTGTTTACAGAGCGGTTTTTCAGCATTGTTCGCTGGAAATAAACCATTATATGGCTTATATCCCGGTTTTGTTTTAACGCTGAATGGCTATCAACTTACAGGACAAATTGGTGATATTATGGAAATGAATGGGAATCATTCTGTTATTTTTGTCAACGATTTTGGTTCCATATACAGTTATCACCCAAGGATGATCAGTGGTTTTTATTTGAAAACAGAAACAAATGCATTGTTTTATGAAAGTAAGTTCGACGGTAAACACTGGTTGTATCTCCAGCTCTTATTTCGGGAAAAAGGTGTTTCTCTTTATCAGCTGCCGGTAGATAGAATTCAATGGATATATGATAAAGGTATATCGAGGCCTTTCTCCTATCCAGTGATAGAATATTTTCTGGATGTTTCCAACTTTGGTAATCCAATAAAATTGACAAGGGCAACCTACAGGAAAAAACTAATGATGTTGTTTAAAAAGAGAAATCTTGATTTAGCCGCAAAAATTGGTAAGCCTGGATATCGGTTTCAAAATTTGCCGGAGATAATCAGACAATTCACACAAAGCTTACTTGACAAGGAAAAAATATTACTTTAGTATTATTTACATCGGATCTTCACTCGTTTCCTGGTAGAAGGTAGCATCAGTATGTATAAAATGCAACAGAATAGCTACTGCAAAAGGATTATTTCCCTTCCCTAAACCACAATTTTGAACGAGGTCTTTTTGGGGTAAATAGTGTAGATAATATCCATATTCTGACACCTGAGCTATTGTATCGTTTTTAATTTGTTCTGCAAAATCGATTAAATCAAATCTGGATAATCCTTGAAAAATCAGCCAGTTCATCAATAAGGACATGCCCCCCCGGCCCGGTTTTTCTACTTGAGTAACATCGGCATATAGAGAATTTGAGGCTAATTTATAAAAGTCAGGTTTCTCAAAATTTAAACGCAAAGCACCTAGCATAGCTTCCGCTTGTTCCTGAACGGGTATGCCAGCCAGTAGAGGCAGCAAGCCGCCAATGGAACCCGATAGTGGAAGATCTTTAGTAATTAAATCATACCCGCGATAGATACCATATTCCTCGTCCCACAATTGTTCATTCATACTGTAAAGAGCCAGTTCATTCCACTGAATGATCTCGCTTACATTTTTTCTGATGAATTTCCCCATAGCTATTAAGGCCTCATTGGACCAACAAAGGAGGGTGTTGACTACTGGATCTTTCATTGCCCATTCTTTTTCAGGCTTTTGAGTGGAATTTAGTAGGTCTTTTTGTTTGTTGAACAGGGCTGATGAAATATCCTCCTCTGTCGATTGAGTTCTTTTTTTCCATGCGCTAAGGGATTCATCCCAGGCACAGGACGTTGGCAGAAGGGATTCAATGGGGTGAAAAATGGAAACAAGCCCATCTTCCTCAATATCTCTATGCTCGTACCAATACAGGTGCGAATGAACCAACTTTTCAAAATACTTCTTAACAAATTTCCGACCTATTTTTTTATCTTCAATCTCTTGAACATACTGCCAGATGATGCCTGCATGAAGGGGAACTTGTACAAAAGGGGTTTCAATGCCCTTTATAAACAAGGCCATTCGCCCATCTTCCTGCTGACTTTCAAATAAGGAATCTAATATGGTTTCCGCCTTTTCTAAAGGGAGTTTTGAGCCTCCAAGTAAAAAGAAATAGGGGGAGAAATAAGGCTCTGTTTTAAAAACAAGTAGTTGATCGTCTGTTAGTTCAATGGAAGATTGAAATAATTTGCCTGCTGCGTTCATAAATCTGTTTTCATCATAGTATCGTAAAAACTCAAAGATATTGATAATTTTTTTAATGTAATCAAAATATTTATAGTTTATATGTGCTAATTAGTTATTTTTATGCTATTTAGGTTGTAAAATTACTTGATATGGTTCTGATTCGCTGGGGGATTATAGCTCCGGGAAGGATAGCAAATAAATTTGCTTCCGATTTTTCTTTAATTCATAATCATTCTATTACCTCTGTTGCCAGTACAAGCATTGAGCGAGCCAGAATGTTTGCAGATAAATATAAACTGTCCTCATTTTATGGAGACTACATGGAAATGTTGACAAAGGAAAAGCTCGATATAGTATATATAGCTTCACCTCATTCCTTTCATTTTGAACAGGCAAAAATGTGTCTCGAAATGGGGGTTTCTGTTCTATGTGAAAAGCCGGTAACCATTCATTCGGGTCAGTTAAAACAGCTATTATCTCTGGCTGAAGAAAAAAGATTATTCTTTATGGAGGCTCTTTGGACCGTTTTTCTACCTACTTATACCCAAATTTTTGAACGCATTCAAAATGGGGATATTGGATCGGTTATTAGCGTGAAAGCTGATTTTGGGTTTCAAATGCCTTTCGATAAAGATAGCCGGCTTTTTAATCCTACTTTAGGCGGTGGTAGTCTCCTTGATATTGGTATCTATCCTCTCTTGTTAGCTACTTTATGTCTTGGTTATCCAGAAGAAATTAAAGCTTTGGCCTCCTTGACAGAACTACAGGTCGACGATGAAATCGTGGCTATTTTAAAGTATAAAAAGAAGGGCTTAGCTCAAATTCAATCTACCATACGTGCAAATACCAGAACGGAGGCCTTCATATTCGGTGAAAATGGAAGTATTTGGGTGCCTAACAGATGGATAGATAGCCAAAAATTTTATGTATTAAAATCAGATGGGCAAGTAGATTTGATTCATTCTCCATGGAAAGGTTTTGGCTACCAATTCCAAATTTTAGCCGTTGAACAATGTTTGGCTCAGGGTATGTTTGAAAACCCATTGGTTCCCCATTCTCTCAGTCTTCAACTGATGAATCAAATGGATGAAATAAGAAAGTTAACGGGAATTGTCTATCCGGAAGATTCGATTAATTACGAATAATTACCTTTGATTTTTCACCACAATTCATTGGCTAATAGTATTTTATTATTTTGATCGCGAATTTCAAATGTTATAGCAGGTTTGCTCCAGTCTATGTGAAGTAATCCGAAATTTAAACTGACAATTAATTTTCCAATGCGGTGTTTATTTGGTTCTTCTCTTAATTCGCCCCAGGTATGAGTCAGTCCGCTACTGGTTATTTCGGGCAGGTCAAGGTCATTTGTCTTAATCCTGCTGTATTCTGCAATGTGCCTGTCCCCACTTAAAACGATTGGATTCTTTGGCCTTGTTTCAGTTAACAAATCTAACAACCGTTTTCTTGCTTTGGGAAAATTAGCCCATTTTTCAAATCCTTGTTCTTCCGAAATAACTTGAATACCATTGGCAATAATATGAACATCAGCTTCACTGTTAGTTAATTCCCTTTTTAACCAGGCCCATTGCTCTTCCCCCAGAATATCGCCTGTTTGATTTATTTCATATCTTTTTCCTTCCATTTTACTTGATTCCAAAGCGTCCCGAAAATATCTGGAATCAACCAATAGTAGCTTTATTTTTTGTCCTTTTGGACCAAAGGTGTAAGATTGATAAGCCCCCTCATAGTTCCATACGGGTGCATCTCTCGGTACATCCAGAAAATCGAGCATTAATTTTTTGCTTTCCCGCTTGTAAGGATATTCCTTGCCTCCGTCATTTACCCCGTAATCATGGTCATCCCAAATACCCGTTATCTGTGTTTTTTTTCTAAAAGCAGAATAATCTTTTCCGCTTTTTTGTTTCATGTATTTATCTTGTAAGACCTTCATATCGTCACTGTCACCGTAAATATTATCACCTGTCCAGATCCATAGATCGGGCTGATTTTGAGCAACGGCCTTCCAAATATCCTGTGGAAGATCCTGCCTGTCGCATGAACCAAAAGCTATGGTTGTAATAGCTTGTTTGGTGTTCCATTTTTGACCTTCATATAGTGCCTCCTTCTCTGAAGTAGCTTTTTTTGCCATTTGGCAGCCTGAAAGAAACACAAAAGTAAACAGTAGGAAATTTAGCGTTTTCATGAAGTAATGTTTTATCAAAGATAGCATTAAATGTAGTCAAAGATTGGAATTTTACCCTAAATTCGGATTTTATTGCATTTTTTAATGACAAAATTTAAATGGTTATAATAATTTATTATACCATTATAATGTTGTAATTTTTATTTATTTAAAAATATAATACTGATTTTAGAGGGTGGGTAAGGCAACTATAGACTTTTTTTTTGAAATGCTTAAGGTTAGCCTTCGTAAAATTGTATGTAAAGACAGGCTGATAATGCTTATCTAAAAAGGAATTTAAGTTGCATAGAACTTTTAAAAAAGGTAAATTTACACTTCGTTTTGCCCTTTCCTTTATATACCAATTTTTTTAAAAAAACTTAATTAATCCTTTCACCTCATTAGGGAGTGGGCTTATTATAATTATGGAAAATAGCAAAATTAAACCTATCATTTCGAAAGGGCTTTACACGCCGCAATTGGAAAGTGATGCCTGTGGTACTGGACTTATCGCCAATCTCAAAGGAAATAAGTCTCACGAATTAATAGACCAAGCCTTACAAATGCTTGAAAACATGGAGCATCGGGGCGCTTGTGGTTGTGAACCAAATACAGGCGATGGTGCGGGCATTTTAATACAAATCCCTCATTTGTTTTTCCAGCATAAGGCTAAGGAACTTGGTTTTAACCTACCCGACGCAGGGCAATATGGGGTTGGAATGATCTTTTTTCCGATGGATCGTGTGTTGAGAGATCAATGCCGCGTTCTTTTAAATGATTATATCGATGAATGTGATTTTGAATTAATTGGATATCGCGACGTACCAACCCAAAATGAATCGCTCGGTGCTTCTGCCTTAATGGTGGAACCTAAAATTGAACAGGTATTTGTAAAACCTAAATCTCCATTAGACAAAAAGTCATTGGAAAGGAAGTTATACATATTAAGAAAATTTGCTACCCATAATATTTACCATACTTACCCTCAGGCTAAAGATCATTTCTATATTCTTTCTTTTTCTTATAAAACCATTATCTATAAAGGTCAGCTAACTACCTATCAATTAAAACCTTACTTTCTCGATTTACAGGATGAACTTTGCACTTCAGCCATTGCCCTCATCCACTCCAGATTTTCCACCAACACAGTGCCCAAATGGAAATTGGCACAGCCTTTTCGTTATATAGCGCATAATGGAGAAATTAATACCATAACTGGTAATATAAACTGGTGGAGATCAAAGGAAAAAGAACTGGTTGCCGCTATTTTTACACCAGAAGAACTGGAAAAACTTAAACCTATTTGTGGGGAAAGCTTATCCGACTCCGGAAATTTTGATAATGTTTTAGAGTATATTGTTCTTTCGGGATTCTCCCTGCCACACGCTTTGATGATGATGATTCCTGAAGCCTGGGAAGAAGCTGATAGAATGAAAGACGAGAAAAGAGCCTTTTATGAATATCACAGAACGCTCTCTGAACCTTGGGATGGTCCAGCATCCATCTGTTTTACTGACGGTATTGTAGTGGGTGCAACCCTCGATCGAAATGGTTTGCGACCCTCCCGATACTGTTTGCTGGATGATAGCACACTCATCGTTGCTTCAGAAGCGGGTGCCCTGCCTGTCGATCAGAGTAAAGTGGTGTTAAAAGGCAGATTGCAACCTGGAAAAATGCTTATCGCTGACTTAGATGAACACAGAGTCGTTGGCGATGAAGAATTGAAAAAAATAATATGTGAGCGTTTTCCTTATCGTCAGTGGTTAAATGACCATAAAATTAATCTGAAGGACCTCCCTCTTACTTCTTCCGTGTCTTATCAACAGGACGAGAAGACTTTATTGAGAAATCAACACCTGCATGGGTATTCAAAGGAAGACATCAGTGTTCTTATGTTACCCATGATGGTTGACGGGCAGGAGCCTCTCGGTTCTATGGGCATTGATACCCCTCTGGCCGTGCTTTCACATCATTCTCAGCATTTGTCAAACTATTTTAAACAATTATTTGCTCAGGTAACTAATCCGCCAATTGACCCTATAAGGGAAAGGTCGGTGATGTCCATTTTTGCTATGTTGGGCGGTGCACCAAATCACATGAACCTTACGCCGGAAAGGGCCAATTTTATACATTTGGAAAGCCCTATTCTGTCGAATGCCGAGCTAACTAAAATAAGAGATATCTCTGTGGGGCCATTTAAATCGGGCGTAGTCAATCTTGTTTTTAAAGCGGACGGACAAGCGGGACGATTGAAGGCAGCCATAGACCATATTTGTGCCGTGGCCGAAGATATGGTTAGAAATGGATTTACTATTTTAATTTTATCCGATAGAAATGCCGATGCTTTTCAAGCACCCATCCCTTCTTTATTGGCCGTAGGTTCTATCCATCATCATTTGGTTAAGGAGGGCTTACGAGGTTCAACTTCCCTGGTGTTAGAAGTAGGTGATACGCGCGAGGTTCATCATTTTGCCACCTTGTTGGGCTACGGTGCCTCGGCAATAAATCCTTATTTATCGTTTGCCACCATCGCTGATTTATTAAATAGAGGGAGAGTTAAAGTGGATATGACCCTGGAAAAGGCGATATACACCTATAAAAAATCAATTGATAAAGGCATATTGAAAATTATGTCTAAAATTGGTATTTCTACCCTTCAATCTTATCAGGGGGCTCAAATATTCGAAGCATTGGGTTTAGCCACAGAGGTGGTCGATAAATGTTTTAAAGGGACTATCTCCAGGATTGAAGGCATTGGTTTTGATGGCATTGCACAGGAAATTCTTGAGCGCCAACACAGAGCTTATCCTACTCAGGGTGGACATGATTCGCAATTAGACGTAGGTGGCATTTATCAGTGGAAAGTTAAAGGGGAAGCTCACCTTTTTAATCCGCAATCTATTCATTATCTTCAAATTGCTGCCAGGAATAATGATCAGGCAGCTTACAATAAATACGCAGAAGTAATCAATGAACAGAGTGTTCAAGCATTAACTTTAAGAGGATTACTCACTTTTCGACGTGGTAATCCTATACCTATTGAAGAGGTTGAACCTGTAGAAAATATTCTAAAGAGATTCGCAACTGGTGCTATGTCTTTTGGTTCCATCTCCCACGAGGCGCACGCAACCCTCGCTATTGCAATGAATAAAATAGGGGGAAAAAGTAATTCCGGCGAAGGCGGTGAGGATGAAATCCG
>JANQZX010000041.1:30170-34600 GCA_030728245.1 Saprospiraceae bacterium
CATCATGATATTTATTCTATTGAAGATTTAGCTCAATTGATTTTTGATTTGAAAAATGCTAATCCTTCCGCAAGAATTAATGTCAAACTGGTGTCAAAAGCTGGTGTAGGTATCATTGCTTCAGGTGTTGCTAAAGCTCATGCCGATGCCATTCTCATTTCAGGTCATGATGGTGGAACAGGTGCTTCGCCTCTAACCTCGGTTAGACATGCCGGACTTCCGTGGGAACTTGGACTCGCCGAATCTCACCAGACCTTAGTGAAAAATAAACTGAGAGATAGGGTGGTGCTGCAAACCGATGGTCAGTTAAGGACAGGAAGGGATATAGTTATGGCAACGCTATTAGGTGCGGAAGAGTGGGGAGTCGCTACGGCTGCCTTAGTGGTAGAAGGTTGTATTTTAATGCGAAAATGTCATGTTAATACCTGCCCCGTTGGCATCGCTACCCAAGATCCGGAACTCAGAAGCAGATTTACAGGAAAACCTGAGCATGTTATTCAGTTTTTTCACTTCCTGGCTAATGATGTTCGCCAGATTATGGCGGAACTCGGATTCAGGTCTATCAATGAAATGGTAGGAAAAGTTGAAATGCTGAAATTGAAGAAGGATATTCAACATTGGAAATATAAACACCTCGATCTCAGTCCTATTCTATATAAAGAACCTGCTGATGAATCGGTTGGACAATACAAAATGGTTCAACAGGATCATGGTATGGCAAATGTGCTGGATCACGCCTTAATAAAGGCAGCTTTACCTGCTTTGGAAAATGTTCAAAAGGTACAGTCCAATTTCAATATTAGGAATATAGATAGGGCAACAGGGACTATGCTTTCTTACGAAATTTCTAAACGATTTAAAGCAGAAGGTTTGCCTGAAGGTACTATTCAATACACATTTAATGGTTCGGCCGGTCAAAGTTTCGGTGCCTTCGGAGCAAAAGGTATTCACTTTAGACTGGAAGGGGAAGCTAATGATTATTTTGGCAAAGGCCTGTCAGGGGGACGATTAATCGTTGTGCCTGACAAAAAGGCTACCTTTATTGCCCGCGATAATATTATTATTGGCAACGTAGCATTTTATGGTGCGACTTCCGGAGAAGCGTATATAAATGGTTGTGCTGGTGAACGTTTTGGAGTTAGAAATTCAGGGGTGACTGCCGTAGTAGAGGGAATTGGTGACCATGGTTGCGAATATATGACAGGGGGCGTAGTCGTTGTGCTGGGTGAAACGGGCGAGAACTTTGCCGCCGGTATGAGTGGTGGTGTCGCTTACGTTTACGATAAGGAAAATACTTTTTATCCCCGTTTGAATAGGGAAATGGTAGAGCTTGAGGTGCTGGAAAATGATGATCTCGATATCCTAAAACAATTGGTACTTAATCATTATTTTTATACCAAATCTCCTTTTGCTGGGGAGCTCCTGGATAATTGGTCAACAGAAATGCTTCATTTTAAAAAGGTTATGCCTGCTGATTATAAAAAAGTGTTGGCAAATCGGAATAAAAAATTACAATTGTTAGTTACTCCGGTCATTGCCGGATAATCAAACTAAAGATAAGGTTATGGCAGATCCTAAAGGATTTTTAACATTTAAAAGAGAACTTCCTCCTTCAAGAGAGGTCAACGTTCGTTTATCAGATTATAAGGAGATTTATGACGAGTTTCCTGTAGAAAAAACGAAACAACAAGCTGCGCGTTGTATGGATTGTGGTGTTCCGTTTTGTCATTCGGGCTGTCCTTTGGGAAATGTGATTCCTGAATTTAATGACGCTGTTTATCGTGAAGAATGGCAAGAGGCATTCCAGATTCTATCGGAAACAAACAATTTCCCCGAATTTACAGGCCGTATTTGTCCAGCTCCTTGCGAAGCTGCTTGTGTCCTTGGTATAAATCAACCTGCCGTTGCTATCGAGCATATTGAAAAAACCATCGTAGAGATGGCTTTCGAAAAGGGTTTTCTAAGACCTAAAGCACCAACTTTCAGAACAGGTAAAAAAGTGGCCGTTATTGGTTCTGGTCCCGCTGGTCTTTCCGCCGCCGCAGAGTTAAATAAATATGGTCATAGTGTCACTGTTTTTGAACGTAAAGATCGTATTGGAGGTCTGCTTCGATATGGTATTCCTGACTTTAAATTGGAAAAATGGGTGCTTGAACGTCGTATTGGCCTAATGGAAGCTGAAGGTATTCGCTTCAAAACAAACGTAAATGTCGGGGTTGATATGTCGGTGGATCAGTTGAAAAACGATTTTGATGCCGTCGTATTAACTGGTGGTTCTACCATTCCAAGAGATCTTCCCATTCCTGGCAGAGAAGGAAAAGGTATTTATCCGGCAATGCAGTTTTTAGAGCAAAATAATAGACGAGTCGCTGGTGATTTCATTCCTGAAGTAGAATCTATTCGGGCAACGGGTAAACACGTAGTCGTTATTGGTGGCGGTGACACTGGCGCCGATTGTGTGGGTACCTCCAATAGACATAAGGCTAAATCAGTAACTCAATTGGAGGTTTTAGTCAAACCTTCCTTAACCAGAACGCCTGATTCATGGCCAAACTGGCCGCTCATTCTAAGAACAAGTTCATCTCATGAGGAAGGGTGTGAAAGGGAATGGTCTGTTCTTACTGAATCTTTTGAAGTGAACGATAAGGGTGAAGTCTCCGCAATCCATCTTATTGATGTGGAATGGGCTTTTATTCCTGCTGAAAATAGATATGGATTTTCAAAAAAAGCAGGTACTGAAAGAATAATTCCTTGCGATCTTGCTTTGCTTGCTATTGGCTTCGTTCATCCTCAACACGATGGTTTATTACAACAATTAGGCGTCGCTCTCGATGAAAGAGGTAATGTTAAGGCTTCTAACTTTAAAACTTCTGTCAATGGTGTTTTTGCCGCCGGTGATGTTCGCCGTGGACAATCTTTAGTTGTGTGGGCTATTGCAGAAGGAAGGGATGCTGCAAAGGAAGTACATATATTTCTTGAGAGTGAATCTTAAAGAAAGGTAGGGCATCCTATTTATAGGACACTATTTTCAGGAATCTTTCCTTTTACGCCTTTAAAATAGTTCCATATATATTGCATGTCCTTTTCCATATCATCAGTGGGGTAAAATGGATCGCTAATGACCACTTTTTTGTCTCCAAAATTAAACTGGACCATGATTATGGGAACTTTGGCTCCCTTGGCTATAAAGTAGAACCCTGTTTTGAATTTATCAACCTTTTTTCTGGTTCCTTCAGGTGACATAGCTACGGCGAACTTATCGTGAATATTAAATATATTTATCATACTGTCAACCATATTGGTTCGCTCTGATCTATTGACTGGATACCCTCCAAGTGCATAGAAAATAAATCCTAGAGGGCCTTTGAAAAGAGATTCTTTGCCAATAAATCTAATGTCTTTTCTTAAAATTGACCTGAGAACCAGACCTATAGGAAAATCCCACCATGAGGTATGTGGGGCTGCAATGACCAAATATTTTTTAATATCATTTGGAAAATCTCCAATAATTTTAAACTTCGCTACAGTAAGAAATATAAATTTGGAAAAGATTCGGAACATAAGGATTGATTTTGATATTTAGTTCTTCAATGTTAATCAAAATCTTTTTATTTTATTAAAAAACCTTGGAAATTCCGCCAATAATAAATTGTACACCAATAGACATTACGATAAATCCCATAATTCTGGATAGTGCACGAAGTCCAGCCTCACCCAAAAACTGGTATAATAATGGGGCAAATCGCAAAATGAGGTAAACTATAATACCCATTGTGAATATTACCCCAACGATGGTCCCTTTTTGCCACCACAACGGATATTCGTCGAAGTACGTTATGAGTAAGGAAATAGATCCAGGACCGGAAAGGAGCGGCATGGCCAGGGGGGCAAATGAAATATCTTCTTTATGAAGGGCTTCTTCCGTTACTTTTTTTGAGGTCGCGCCACTTTTGGAAATATTTCCCGTGAGAAGGGAGTATCCCGAGCTCATAATTACTAATCCGCCGGCAATACGCATTGCCCCAATGCTGATGCCAAAAAATCCTAAAATCCAGGTTCCCGCCAGAAAAAATAAGCTTAAAATCAAGAAAAAGTATAAACTCGTGAGCCTGGATGTTCTGTTTCGTTCTTTTTGGGTATATTCTGGCGTCATAGCTAAGTAAACAGGAACAGCACCCAATGGATTAACTACGGAAAATATGGAGGCCAAAGTGGCTATATACAACTCAATCATGATTTACTCTTTTACTTAAAACGTATTTAATAACTAAAGTCACTTTTCTTAGGTTTTAAAAATAAAGAAAGCAAAGCTTTTTTCGATGGGCTACACTTTTCATCCCTGACCCCCTCGGGGTCACATGTCTATAAACTATCATGCCCCTGGCGGCACAATTTCCCCCTATATACCTATCATGCCCCTGGCGGCACAA
>JANQZX010000042.1 GCA_030728245.1 Saprospiraceae bacterium
TCAGTATATGATTCTTAATGATATTGAATATGAGGACATTGATATAGGAACATTCTTTGAATTTTATCCAGGTGACATAGTTGTTGTAGAAGACGCATTTGATGAAGAATATCAATTTAAAGCCTTAAAAATCAGCTCGTTTGGTTCCTATCCCGATAGAAAATATTTTCATTTCAAGTATGAGGCTACTTTAAGACAAATTCCTACTACTCCGGAGAAAGCAGAGGAATTTAAAGACGAAATATTAAGAATCAAGCATGAAATCGCCGCCGGACAATTTGTATATAAAGGGATAAAAGAGAACATTCAAAAGATGGATGTTTACCTCCTTGGATAAGGTCGCTGCTTATCATTTTATGGATTGGCACCATGCACCATTCATTGACATTCAAAGACTTCAACTTCAATAATTTTGCCAAAATGCATTTTCCTGATCAATCAAATGTGGATATTTTTAAATCCTTATTTAAAGGACGTGAGGATGTGTTTGCTGTACGTTGGGAAAAAGGAAACAAGTCGGGTTATATGCCAGCCTATTTTTATGATCCTTATCATTTAAGGGCACATAAAATGAATGGCGGAACATTTCAGAATTACAATGAAAAATCTCATTTAAAGCTTACGGATGAACAAATTCAAAAGCACCTGAATGGGTTACAACAGATTGGTGTTTATCCGCTTTTAGAAGAAAATACTTCCTGGTTTTTAGCGGCCGATTTCGATAAAGCGAATTGGCAAGATGAAGCCATTGCTTTTCTTAATGCATGTAAAGAAAAACAAATTCCAGCCTATTTGGAGCGTTCACGTTCAGGAAACGGTGGACATGTTTGGGTATTTTTTGATAAGCCGTATCCAGCCATTAAAAGCCGAAAAATATTCATTTCCATTTTGGAAGATTCCGGTGCATTTTCAATGTTTGACAAAAGTTCAAGTTTTGACAGATTATTTCCCAATCAGGATTTTCTTTCAGGGAAAGGTTTCGGAAATCTGATTGCTTTGCCACTTTTTAAACCAAATGTTGAAAAAGGAAATAGCTGTTTTGTTGAACCTGAAACATTTGAAGCATTCACTGACCAATGGAATTTTCTTAAAAATATAAAAAGAGTATCAACAAATTATTTAGACAAAGTATATGATGGATTGAAGTCTGGCGCAGAATCTGACAGCCGGATAGTTACAAATGGAAAGTTGATCATTTCTCTAAATAATAATGTGAAACTAAGCCGTATCGGTTTACCGTCAATGCTCATTCATTTTTTGAAAGAAGAATTGAATTTTTCCAATACTGAGTTTTTTATCAAAAAGAAATCCGGTAGGAATACATTTGAAACAAACCGATACTTTAAATTAGTTGAAGAAACTGAAAGTCAAATTATTATTCCAAGAGGATTTATAGGAAAGCTTTTTCGATTTTGTAAAGAATCACACATCGACTTTGAGTTTCGAGATGAAAGAAAGCTAAAGCCTCCAATACCTTTTGGGTTTAATGCAACTTTGCAGAATCACCAACTAAAAGTAATCAATACAGTTTCTAAAAAGGATTTCGGAGTAATAGTTGCACCACCAGGTTCAGGAAAAACTGTTATTGGGTTAAAGATAATTGTCGACAAAGGACAACCCTCTCTTATACTTGTTCATCGAAAACAACTACTGGAACAGTGGACGGAGCGGATTGAGGCATTTTTGAATATTCCCAAAAGAGATATTGGCGTTATTGGTCAAGGGAAGGCAAAAATCGGTAAACAAATTACCGTGGCAACCATCCAAAGTTTGCCAAAAGAATTAGAATCTGTTCAAAATAAGTTCGGAACCATCATTGTGGACGAATGCCATCACGTACCCGCCGAAACATTCAGGAATATAATTGAAAAATTACAAACCTATTATTTGTATGGATTAACTGCAACCCCTTTCCGAAAATACAATGATGGAAAAATAATTTTCACCCATTTAGGGGAAATCATTGCTAATATTCAGTCCTCTGAAGTTGAAAATTATAAACAGGCAAAAATCTTAATTCGAAACACGGAATTAGATATTCCATATCATTCTAAAACGGATAGTTTTGAAACGTTATCAAAAATATTGGTTCATGATATAAGCCGGAATAAACTGATATTGGAAGATATAAAAACGGAATTGAATCAAGGAAAAAAAGCGGTTATAATCACCGAAAGAAAAGAGCATATTGATACGTTATATTTGTTTTTAAAGCAATCGTATGAAGTAATTGGCTTAAGTGGAGATGATTCAGAAACTTCAAAAAAAGCCAAATGGAAAATCTTACAAGATGGAAATTTTCAGGTTTTAATTACAACTGGACAATATTTTGGAGAAGGAACAGATTTGCAAAATATTAGTTGTTTGTTCTTGGTTTATCCATTTTCTTTTGAAGGCAAGCTAATTCAATATATTGGCAGAGTGCAACGCTCGGAAATAAACCCGATAATATACGACTACAGAGATTATAAAATTGATTATCTCAACAAGCTTTTCCTAAAACGCAATATTTATTATCGAAAAATTGACAAGCAAGCTACTTTATTTGATGCACCAAAAGATGAAATAACAACAACAAATCATATTTTAGCTATAGAAAAGCAAATCAAGGTTTCAATCGAGGAATTGGAATTTCATTATGGAAGTGTAGCATTTAAATATGCTGTAAATGAGGTGAATGTAACGCTTGAATTCCAGGTTGAAAACATGATAATAAGACCAGAATTTGAGGTATTAAAACCATATTTCATCAAAGCATTAAAATCAAAGAATGTTTCTGTGGCAATATTTGCCGAGTTTGAAAATGGAAAATTGGTTTCTCAATCAGCACAATCAACCGATATTGAACATATAAATACTGAGGTGGTTGAAGGAGTGAAATTTCAGTTTCTTAATAAAGGTTTGTTAAAGCAATTCACTCCAAAAAAACAAAATATCTTAATATCTGATGATTTGCAAGAGCAGGGAAAAATTTATTCTAATGCAGAAGAATTGTTGAATGAAATTCTCAAAAACAAGCAGTACAAACATTCGCAACATATTCAATATTTAGCTGAAAGACACGCTAGTCAAATAATGAAGATTCGTTTTGTACTCCATCCATTTTCATTCGTATTTCTGCTTGCAGGAGGACAAAGTTATTATGTTGTTTTAGAAACTTTAGATACAGAAGAAGCCACGTACATTTGGCATACTCCTAAAGACAAATCAACCCTAATGGAAGAAGTAAAACAAATTGACAGCCAGCTGAACATTATTAGAGATAAAGGAAGACAGAATTTTTTAGAAAACAGCCCTGATAACTTCACTCGAATTTTTCACGATTATTCAGATAATAAAAAAGGATTTATAATTTGGAAATCAGCCATTGAGGAATTAATCTAAACCTGAACCAGTTTTTCTGAGAAGGCGGTGATCCTTCAAATCAGGTTCCCAATCGGAATCAAAGGAAGGCTTAGTAGGTAATAAATAATTTATGGGTCGGAAATAAGAAGCAACGGCAAAATTGGAAAGAATAAGATAAAATAGGGAGAAAGTAGGGATGAAAATTTTGGTGTTAATTAAAAAAATCCTAAAGTGACAACGATATAAAGACATGGACCTTTCAGAGTGAAGATGGTTGGTAGTATTTTATTTGCTATATGTAGATTTGTGTGGCTCACTTTCAGTGGAATATGATACAGGATAAGATAAAAGGCAGAATAATAATAATTTCCATAACTTTGACCAACCTAATAAGAATATGACAGAATGAAAATAGAAAATTTAACTTACAGAGACAATGTCCTTAAATGGGCGTTGGAAAAAGCAGATTTTGAAGTACTTACACTATTAGTTGGAGCTTCAGGGGTTGGTAAGACGCAAATTTTGAAATCAATTCTTAACTTGAAGAATGTGGCCAGTGGTAAATCAATTAGTGCCATTTATTGGGAAATTACTTTTGAAACATTGAATGGAAATATTTACGAATGGAAAGGTGAATATGAGAACAAAGGAGACATTGATTTTTTAGATGATGAAGATGAAGAACTAATAAGACACAAACCCTCAATTCAGTTTGAATCACTGCATCTTAATGGAAAAATCATTGTTGACAGACACAATAATGAAATTATTTTCAACGGTAACAAAACAGTAAAATTACCTAATCAACAAAGTGTAATTTACCTTTTGAAAGAAGAAGACTTAATACAACCAGCATTCGAAGGTTTTGGTAAAATTCTTTTTAGTGACCATACAGATTCTACTAAAGAGGCTTATCGAATTAAGTTTTCAGACACACAGAAACTTTTAAAAAGTTTAAAAACAATTTCTCAAATTCAAGAAGCTAAAGAGGATATTAGGATTAAACTTTTTCTCGCTTACAAAAATGTTCCTGAAATTTTTGAAATTATTAAAGAAAGATACATCGATATTTTCCCTCAGGTTGAAGACATAAAAGTTGAACCTTTAAGTATGGATGATGAAAATCTTCCTATGTTTTTTAAAGAGTATCCGTTTATTCAAATAAAAGAGAAAGGAATTGAAAATTGGATAAAACAAGACAACATATCATCGGGTATGTTTAGAAGTCTGGTTCATATTAGTGAAATATACCTATGCAGTGAAGGCTCTGTATTTTTAATTGATGAATTTGAAAATAGCCTTGGAATAAATTGTATTAATGAATTGACTTACGACATTTTATCCTCAAAACGTAAAACTCAATTTATCATAACAAGTCATCATCCTTATATCATCAATAATGTGAATTACACAAATTGGAAACTAGTAACCCGAACAAAAGGGGTTGTTAAGACCCATAAACCTGAAAAGTTCAATATAGGAAAATCTAAGCACGATGCTTTTATGCAACTTGTCCAGTTAGAACAATATCAAACAGGTTTAGAAGGATGAATTTATATATTATTGTTGAAGGCAGGAGAACAGAAAAGAAGGTTTATCCTGAATGGTTTAATTTTTTAATACCAGAATTAAATAGGGTTAATTGGGCTTTTGAAGCAACGCATAACAACTATTTCCTTTTTAATGGAAATGGGTTTCCTTCATTATTACACAATCACCTAAGTAACTCAATAAAAGAAATAAACGATCTGAAAATATTTAACTATTTAGTGCTTTTTTTAGACGTAGATGAAACGAGCGTTGAATTTAGAATAAATGAAGTTAATAATTTCGTTAAAGAAAATAATTTACAACTTATTGATTGTGAATTTATAATAATTCCACAAGATAAATGTATTGAAACCTGGTTCTTAGGTAATAAAACTATATTCAAATTAAATCCTCAAAATATAGCATTAATGGATTATGTCAAATTTTATAACGTCAAGGACAATGACCCCGAATTAATGCCAATTTTTGATGGTTTTAATACTCATTCACAATTTCACGCTGATTATTGTACCGAATTTTTGAGGGAAAGAAATATTCGCTATTCAAAAAATAAACCAAATGGTGTTGTTGAGGAAATTTATTTAAATAAACTTATTGAAAGGACAAAGGAAACAAATCATATAAAATCATTCAAGAACTTTATTGACTTTTGTTACGAATTAAGAGGGGAAATACAAAGCACATAGGTACAAGGGTTGTTTTTTAGGTATCAAAAAAAAAGTGTTTCAGCGGTGGAAAGGTCTATTTGTTTTTAATTTAAAGCTATTAAATTTCAAGCCACGGTTTATGTTGTCATAATAGCTTATCTTTAGCTAAATAAATTATACCATGACTATCGCGAATCCTTTATTTGATACTATTTTTAAAAAATTAATGGAGAATGATAGGGTGGCTAAATTCTTTATTGGTACCCTTTTAGATCAAAATATCCATGCCTTACAAGTTATAACTCAGGAATTTCTCAACCCAGGGGATGTCGATAAAAGTAGTTCTGTAACTATTGGTTCTAAAGAGCAACAAAGTCAGGAGGTATCGTCTAAAAATTTCTTTCAATTAGACTTTATCGCCACGATTTTAACAGATACGGGTGAACCAGAGAAAGTCCATGTCGAAATTCAAAAAATAAAGAATTTTATTGAGCCGGGGATGCTTAGTAATTTTCAGGCTGTGCATTATAATAGAAGAGGTACCTTCGATTATGAAAAACGTAAATTACCCTCTATCACTATTTATATTTTAGGTTTTAATCTGCCTGAAATTCAATCAGCCTGCATTAAATTGGAGAACACTTATGAAGACCTTGTTTCAAATAAAATGATCAATCACAAAATTGATTTTATTGAAAAGTTGTCCCAAGATTGTTACATCGTTCAGGTAAATAGGATAACAGAAAGGTTTGAAACGAGCCTTGATAAGCTTTTAAGTATCTTTGAGCAATCTAATTTCTTAGATGGCGGAAAATTAATGAAGGATTTTAATCATGAAATTGATGAAGAAAATATAAAATTAATGATAGATATTTTGCACCATGCCAGCATTGATCCGGAACAAAGGAAAATTATGGAGATAGAACAGGAATAGCCTGGCGAAGCATAAATGATTTGTTAAAAGATCTCAAATAAAATTATTTATCCCGAATGAGATGTCGAATATTGAGAAATTATAAGATATTCAATAGTTAAAAATGAGAAATAACTAATAACCTATCCTAAAAAAAGTTTACACTTTTCATGCCTGACCCCCTCGGGGTCACACGTCTATAGACTATCATGCCCCTGGCGGCA
>JANQZX010000043.1 GCA_030728245.1 Saprospiraceae bacterium
TCTAAAGAAGCAGTTTGATGCAAATGATCCAGAACTTCAAGGTTTCCTATAGAGATTAACGCCCAGGTTAAGGCACCCATCAACAAAGCTGGAACACTTTTATCTAATCTTATCGGATGTTCGAAAACGATCAAAATATATCCAACAATAAAACAAGCAACAACAGCAAAAATCATATCTTTAGTTTTAATAACATGGTTGACTATTCAACAAAATGATAGTATTACTTTATAAATATAGTGAATTATATCTGAAATAGGAAATATCTAACCGCACATCCTTAAAAAAAATTGACATTTTATCTCGAAATCGTTTTCGTTGATTTGTTTTGACTTCCGCCATATTTCCCATTAAAAAGCTTATTTTTAAGAAAATAACGCGCAATAACTTCCAAATGAAACCACTACTATTCGTTTTAATCATTGTATCATGTTTTGCACAATGCCTTCTTGGCCAAATGACTGCCAAACCCAATATCCTTTTTATCGCTGTAGATGATTTAAAACCCATCATGGGTTGCTATGGGAATAAAGGAATTAAAACGCCTAATATAGATAGGTTAGCTAAAATGGGAACTACCTTTATGAATAATCATTGCCAGCAAGCTGTCTGTGGACCGACCAGAGCAAGTTTGTTAACGGGAAAAAGACCGGATGCTACTAAAATCTATGACCTTAAAACCCAAATGAGGGATATGAATCCCAATATTCTGACATTACCACAATATTTCACCCAAAATAACTATCAAACGGTAGGTATTGGCAAGCTTTTTCACCCAAGTAGCGCCATTGATAAAGTAGATCCTATTTCCTGGAGTATCCCCTATCTTAATCCTTCGCCGGAAGATTATGCCAATAATTTGGGCGAACCTACCAATGGGCAATACCAAGATCCATTTATCAAAAAAACATTTGTAAAGAAAAGAAAACCAAGAACTGGTCCCGTCGATGAGGATATTCCCACCAGTATAAAGGGACCTTCCTCTGAATGTATCGATGTTCCCGACCATGCATACGACGATGGCGTTTATGCACTGAAAGCTAAGGCTCAAATGATTAAAATGTCAAAGGAAAAAGCACCTTTCCTTATGGCTGTTGGATTTCAAAAACCTCACCTTCCTTTCGTCGCTCCAAAAAAATACTGGGATTTATACGACAGGGAATCCATGCCATTGGCCTCTTTTCAGGAACATGCAAAAAATAGTCCGCTCATAGCTTATCATAAGTCCGGCGAGCTATTAAATTATCCCGACATTCCGGCTTCTGTGACCCTATCTGGCGATTCACTTAGAATTGGGTTAACGGTAGCAAAGCAAAAAGAGCTCATCCATGGCTACTATGCCGCCGTGTCCTATATGGACGCACAAGTAGGCATTTTGCTAAATACACTTGATTCTTTGGGAATTACCAATAACACCATCGTTGTACTTTGGGGCGATCATGGCTGGCATCTCGGGGATCATGATTTATGGGTAAAGCATTCTACCTATGAACAAGCAACGCGTTCACCATTAATCATCTCTGCACCAGGCATTAAAGCGGGTAAAAGCAGTTCGCCAACGGAACATGTAGATATTTTTCCCACGCTTTGCCAGTTAGCAGGCTTACCGATACCAAAAGATCTGGACGGCGTATCTCTAACCCCAGTGATGCGCAACAATAAGCTTTCTGTGAAGGAATTTGCCATGAGTCAGTATCCCAGACGATTAAAAAATGAAGAAGCTAAAAAACTAGGTTATACCAATCCTCAATTAATGGGCTATAGCTTAAGAACAGATAAATATAGATATACCCTCTGGATGAACCATTTTACCTCAAAATCTCCCTTTGATGCTAAAAAAGTATATGCAACAGAATTATATGATTATACAAAGGATCCATTGGAGAAAATAAATGTGGCAAATGAACCGGAATATGCGAAAATCTCTTCCTCTCTGAATGAAAAAATGATTCAGTTTTTTAAATCTCAACTGAATTGATAAATTGTAGGTTAAACAAAGTTTTGTTATGAAAAAATCAAATTTCTATTGGCTTCCCTTCCTGTTGGTTACCTTGTTTCTAGGTGTGATTTTAACATCCACAAGAAAAAATACTTCCGATCTAAAACAGAATAAGCCAAATATATTAGTGATTCTTACCGACGACATGGGCTATTCTGATATTGGATGCTTTGGTTCTGAAATAAAAACACCTCATATTGACCGCCTCGCCTACAATGGTTTGCGCTTTACTCATTTTTACAATACTGGTCGCTGTAGCCCTACGCGCGCTTCCTTGCTAACCGGACTTTATCCGCATCAGGCGGGAATGGGACATCTTTCCACGGAAAATCACCCTCAGGCAGGTTATATTGGCGATTTAAGTAAAAATGCCGTTACGCTGGCCGAAGTGCTTAAAAATGCAGGATATGCTACCTTTATGACGGGAAAATGGCATGTTGCTAAGGAAAATGACTACGATGGAGATAAAAGCAATTGGCCTATGCAACGGGGGTTCGACCGATTTTTTGGCACTTTAAACGGCTCCGGTAGTTTTTTCGATCCGGGTACCTTAACCAGCGGCAATACCAATATTCCACCTTATAAAGGATTTTATTATACCTCTGCCATCAGCGATACCACCGTAAAATATATACGTGAAAGTCCATCAAACAAACCTTTCTTTGGATATATTGCCTATACCGCCGCTCACTGGCCATTGCATGCGCCAGCCGACGAGGTTAAAAAATATAAGGGCTTTTTTGATAAAGGTTGGGACGTTTTAAGGGAACAAAGATTTAAAAGACTGAAGGAACTGGGCATTATAGACGATGTTTATGTACTGACAGACAGAGGAGTTTCAATTCCAGCATGGAAAGATGAGCCCATGAAGGAATGGCAAATCAGAAGAATGGAAGTCTATGCGGCCATGATTGATGTGATGGATCAAGGTATTGGAAAAATAATTTCTGCCCTGGAAGCTAAAGGGGTTTTAGACAACACCCTTATTTTTTATATGCACGACAATGGGGGTTGCGCAGAACCTGTAGGTACTGATAAAATGGAAATACCCTTGACTGAGGAACAAAAAGTGTTGAAACCATACACTTATGATTCTCCAAATCCGGACAAAAAACAACGCTATACCCGCGAAGGAAAATTTATTCGTATGGGCAAAGGGGTCATGCCCGGAGAAGCGGATACCTGGACCGGTTACAGTGAAGAATGGGCAAATGTGAGCAACACCCCATTTCGAGAATACAAACAATGGGTTCATGAAGGTGGCATAGCTTCTCCCCTGGTTATTCACTGGCCAAAAGGGATTAAATCAAAAGGGCAACTGAGACCTCACCCTTCTCATTTGATAGATATCATGGCTACTTGCCTCGATATTTCCGGAATTCCTTACCCCAAGCAATTTAAGGATAATAATATTCAACCATTGGAAGGTAAAAGTCTGTTTCCTGCTTTTCAAAATAAACCCATAGACAGAGAATATCTTTTTTGGGAACATGGCGCAAATAGAGCTATTCGGGTAGGTGATTGGAAACTGGTGTCAAAAACATCGTTTAACAAGACATTCAGCGAGGCCGATGAAGATAAATGGGAGCTTTACGATCTCATAAAAGATCCCACCGAACGGATTGACCTTAGAGAAAAGAATCCAGAAAAAGCCATGGCAATGATCAAATTATATCGTGAAAAAGCCTTATATACTAAAGCGCTACCCTGGCCGTGGAAACCAAAAAAATAATTGTTAAAACACACCTCATGAACCGTTTATACGCCCTTTCCATTTTCCTTTTCATACTTCTCCTCCCCAAGGCTTATGCCCAGTCATTAGTTAATATAACGGTTGAAAACAAAGGAAATAGCCCGAGAACCGATGAAGTGATATCCATTTCCTGGCCATCTTTATTAGCCATCAGGCCTAATATGGACACGGCCAATTTCAGTGTATCAAATGTAGCAACAAAGGAAAAGATACCCTTCCAATTTGAGGTGCAAGGAAAAAATACCATACAACATTTACTCTTGCAAGTTTCCGTACCCATCCAATCAACAATCACTTTGTCTATCGATAAGGCAAAATCGTCTCTTCAAGCCACAAAAACGTATGGCCGTTTTGTTCCTGAGCGAAAAGAGGATTTTGCCTGGGAAAATGATAAAATAGCTTTTAGGATGTATGGAAAGGAACTGGAAAATACGCCAAAGGAGATGGCTTATGGTATGGATGTATGGGTGAAGAGTACGCAAAGAATGGTCATTAATGAACGGTATAAAAGAGGAAGATACCATGAAAATTTAGGCGATGGAATGGATTATTACCACGTCGGTCTTACCCTTGGCGCAGGAAATATAGCACCTTATTTAAATGATTCCATCTACTATTCCAGGAATTATGTCCGCTGGAAAATACT
Source organism: Saprospiraceae bacterium (assembly GCA_030728245.1). GTDB lineage: Bacteria > Bacteroidota > Bacteroidia > Chitinophagales > Saprospiraceae > BJGN01. Next base: position 4,399 of record JANQZX010000043.1, read on the forward strand.
GGACAATGGCCCTTTGAGAACTACCTTCGAGTTGGAATATGACGATTGGGATGTCGCTGGGAAAAAAGTTAATGCAAAAAAAATAATATCCTTAGATGCTGGTTCCCAACTAAATAAAGTGCAGGCTATTTACACCTATTCAGATACTTCGTCCCTTCCAGTAGCCGTAGGTATCATAAAAAGAAAAGATCCAGGTACCCTTCTACTTGATGAAAAACAAGGGGTGATGGGCTACTGGGAACCAGAAATGGGCGATTACGGCATTACCGGCGTAGGTTGTGTATTTGTCTCTAACCCGATAAACATGAAAGTAAGTAATCAACAACTTATAACTACGTCTATCGCAGAAAAAAACAAACCATACTTATATTATACCGGCGCAGCGTGGAATAAGGCAGGTACAATTACCTCTTCATCCCAATGGTTCGCTTATCTTCATCAATTTAAAAATCATTTAAATAATCCGCTACTCATCACGCTAAAATAAGCGACATTTAAAATTATTAGTTACATTGCGCTTTTTTTAGCACAGCACATTACAAAAGTCTATATATTTTATTTTTTGGGTTTGGTATTACCACTCCCCATCGCTCATATTAAACCATTTACAATGAAAAAAAATTATTTACTTACTTTTTTATGGCTATTTATTGGCACTGCTTTTTCATTTGCACATGATAGTTCGGTGAATCATCATTCACTAAAAATCTGGCATGTAAAGAATAATCAGGAAATAAAGGCCTCCTTTCTTTTCATAGCAGATGATATGGTCTCTTTGGAGGATGAAAATGGAAAAATACAGACCGTTCCTTTATCAGATTTTTCTTTAAACGACCAATATTACCTTTATCAAAAAAAGGAGCAATTAGCCCGATTAAATAGTTCTGTTATTTTAAAAGATAGCCTGACGGAATCTTCCTCAAACCAACGCCCATTTCTCCTCATTTTAAGCTTGATGCTTGCGGGCATCTTATATATATCATACTTAAAAAGATTCCGATATTTGGGTTTAGCCCCCCTCATTGCAGGCCTCTTTCTTTTTTATGGCTTTCATGACCTTTCAGCACCCCCAAGTGGCGTGGCTACCAATCCAAAATCCATCGATTCTGCATTTATTGCCTTTAAACCTAATGTAGCCACCTGGTGGAACAGCACTTATTTTTATGTAGAATCAACAGGTATTCCTACCACTCATTCAATGATGACGGGAATAAGCAGTTGGCAGCAGCAAGTCCCTGTTCCTCAATGCTATAAAGGAACAAATGCATGGAGCATTCCACTAAATCCTGTCATAGCAACTACGCCAGTTCCCGTAAATTCCATCCATTTCATTAGAGGTGCCTTAGCCCTTGCCGTCAATGGAATTCCAATTTTTAATCCATATACTAATACAGGCGTTGACGCATTTTTAGATGGTCAGTTAGACAAATGGGGAGGTCACTGTGGCCGTGCGGACGATTATCATTATCACACAGCACCTTTACATTTGTATGATAAGCAATCTAAAACATTACCTATTGCTTATGCTTTGGACGGATTTGCTGTTTATGGAACAGTAGAACCCGATGGTAAAGCAATGACCACTCTTGACGCTAATCACGGTCATTATTACAATGGGGTTTATCATTATCATGGGACGGCCAGCGCACCTTATATGGTAGGAAACATGGTGGGAAAAGTAACAGAAGATGCAACTTATCAAATAATTCCGCAGGCAACGGCAAAGTCACCCCGACCAGCAACAGACCCTCTGAAAAATGCCATCATCACGGGTTTTGAGACCAATCCAACCAATACTGGCTATAACTTAACCTATACCATTGGAACTGCCACTTACAAAGTTAATTATTCGTGGAATACGAGCGGCGTTTATACCTTTAATTTCGTGAATCCAACGGGAACAACCGTTTCAAATTATAATTCAACGGCACCTTGTAAACTGTCAACGGCAACCAATGAAGTAGAAAGTACCGAATTTATGGTTTATCCTAATCCTGCCTCGGAATCAATACGCATTAGCCTCCAGAATTCGTTAAAATCTTCCGACATTAAAAATGTAGCCATTTTCAATGTTAGCGGACAAATGGTTTTTAATGCAAGCAGTTTTCAGGAAAAGATAAGCACCGTACATTTTCCTACTGGCCTTTATTTTGTGCACTTAAAAACAGACCGTCAGGTATTAGTCAAAAAAATAATTGTTGAATAGTTGA
>JANQZX010000044.1:0-1977 GCA_030728245.1 Saprospiraceae bacterium
AAACTACCACAAAGAAAAATAAACATGACCAGGCAAAATCAATATTTTCCGCAAACAAGTCCCCACCCCGGCGAAACTTTAGCTGAGAAGCTGGAAGAAATGCAAATGGGGCCAAAAGAGTTTTCTTTGCGAACCGGCAAACCAGAAAAAACGATTATTGCCGTTCTGAAAGGAAAAAGTGCTATTACACCTGATATGGCAGTGCGTTTTGAAGGTGTTACGAAGATTCCTGCTCACTTTTGGATGAACCACCAAAGAAGCTATGACGAGTTTATTGTCAGAGAGAAACGCAAAGTGACTATTGAGGAAGCAGTGCCGTGGGCGAAACATTTTCCATTGACAGACATGATAAATAAGGGCTGGCTGCCACAAGTATCCTCCATTCAGGAAAAAACTATGGAGTTGCTGTCTTTTTTTGGTTTCTCCAATCACAAAGCCTGGGAAGAATACTACTTCAAGCAGCAACTTAAAGTAGCTTTTCGAATATCCCTCTCACAAATCCAAGAACCTTATGCTATTTCTGCATGGCTTCGTAAAGGTGAATTACAAGCCGCCGAACTGGAAGCAAATGACTATTCAGAAAAGAAGTTTAAAGAAATACTGCCTGGTTTAAAGTATATTTTGGCAAAACATCCCCAAGTATCCTTTAATCAGTTACAGCAAAAATGCCTTGAGGCTGGAGTTAAAGTAGTTCAAACACCCGGTATCAAAAAAGCACCAATCAGCGGTTCCACCCGTTGGTTAAACAATACGCCTCTCATTCAGCTTACCGACCACTACCCTCACAACGATAGTTTCTGGTTCACTTTCTTTCACGAAGCGGGCCATATTTTATTACATGGGAAAAAGGATATTTTTTTGGAGAAAGTTGACTACTCCGATAAAGATCTGGAAAAGGAACGGGAAGCAGATGAATTTGCCAGTAAATGGACGCTGACCAACGAAGGCGTAAGAAAAAAATTGACAGTTGCCCAGCCATCATTATAGGAAGGCTTTTATTTCAAACCCAAACAACGAATATCTTCTTATCCTGCCAATCGATCCATTCCGATGTCCATGTTTTGGTGTTGGCATGATCGAAAATGAGCAAGTAACCAACTTTTAGTGCCTGTCTGTTTAAATAATCAGAAAGCTGATTTAATCCTTCCTCATGTGCTGCTTGGCCTCGCCAGATTTTGAGTTCTGCCACATATTTATGATTAAAATAGGTAATTACGACATCCAAACGGCGCTCCTCTGAAATTTGAACCTCTTTAAAATCGTAACCTGACCCATTAATAATTGGTTTTATAAATGCAAGAAAGACCAATCTGCCATTTTTCTCAAGAAAATCTCTGTCTTTTTGAGAATATTGGTCGCGCATAAATGCTTGAAATTTCAATAAAACCAACTCAATATTAAACTCAGAGTTAGGTAAACGGTACCCCTTATTTACATTATAATTTTGTAAAGATATTTTTGAACTGGTTTTCGACATCATATAATCATAAATAACTTCCTCGTAGATTCTGTTATGAACGGTTATTCCTTTTCCATTTTTTAATACCCCATGCATCAAACCCAATTGGATAACAGGGTCGAAAATAGAATATTGTAAAATTTCAACTTCAATTAATTGTCTAAAAACCAAGGCATACAGCTCGGTATTTTCTTCCAGGTTCTTAATCAAACTTTCAAAATTAGTATTACTTTCTTTTGCTATTTTTACTACGGTTGCATCCACGTCTTCTGCTGTCCATTGCAGATTTGTTTTGGTGAGTAAAATCTCTTCATCATATATTTTACAAAGGCTGCTGACTAAAAAAGGGTAACCTGAGGTATAATAAAACAACTTATTCGCTATTTCTTGTGTATCCATTTCAACCCCTTTATCCGCTGCATATTCGTCGAGCATTGACCTGATTTCCTCAGGTTGAAGATTCATATCCACGGTAAAAGCAGATGCAATATTCCACGGTGAATTGTACTTACTTTCCT
>JANQZX010000044.1:2077-6482 GCA_030728245.1 Saprospiraceae bacterium
TAAAACGACAGAATGAAAAGTTTTAAAATCTTCTCTTGACAAAAATTTATTTCGTAGCATGGCAAGAAAGCTAACAAACAACTGATTATTGCTACTTTTATCTACTTCATCAATGAGTAGAACTATTTTTTTATCTGCTTTAATGACTAATTTAGTTATTAAGCTGGAAAGCGATTTTAAACTATTAACTGCATTTTTCGATTCATATAACCAGGATGCTAAAGTGGGTATTTTATATTCTGCATAGGTTGCCAGAATATCAACGAATCCTTCAGAAAATACCGCTTCTTCCTTAAATATATCATCGCCAATACCTTCAAAACTGATATTGAAAACCAAATATTCTTCCGATGTACTTAAACTTTCAGACAAATTATAAAGCATAGTAGTTTTACCATACTGCCTGGGACGGTTTATAATGAAGTATTCTCCCTCAACCACCATGTTATATGTCTTTTCCAGTTTCTTAGAAACATCAGCTACATAATGTTTATTGGGAATACATAAACCGGTCACATTGAATTTTTTCTTCATTAGGTAGCTTATTTGATAAAAAGCTAAAGATACATTTAAAAAAATAAGGTTTCAGGAGTTGTTAGGGTTAAGTGAGACTATTGTCCCATCCTTACCATATTACAACACTCGGCTATATTTTAATATATTTCAAGAGGGTCCTTGCACCTTTTTTGTTAATTTGAATATAATAAAAGCCCTGAGGTAATTTTTCATTTTCTATTCGCAGTAAGTGTTGACCTTCAGAAAAAAGTTGAGAAGTTAATTCTTTAATCAAAACGCCATTTGTGCTAAAAATTCTTACTGAAACAAACTGGTTATCGGGCACATAAAAGGACAAAGTGCTTTCTCCAGAACTGGGATTTGGGTAAAGAAAATCTTTTTCTGCCAATGGAATTGTTTTATCCACTGTCGAAGTAAAAATTGGTACACTTGAACGCAATAGGACAAATCGGTTTGGAGATTCCGTCATTGCATAAATTTTACCGTCGGGCGCTTGCCGTATGTCACGGAAACGCGCATACCCATTCATACTTCTTGTTGAAAACACTCTTTTATTATCTTTCATCTTCAGCCAATGAATATGAGTGCCAGCCAGTGCTCCAATTAATATATCAGCTTCATTGTTAGGTTGTCCTTTCTTGACAAATGCCATTCCACTTGGAGCTATAGATGGAACCCAATAGGTAAGGGGAAGTTCCATACCCGCAAGGGTGGTATCAGGTGTTATTGGCGTTCCATCGTAATTGATGCCAAAGGTAACTGCAGGCCAACCATAATTGGTGTTTGGTTTAATCAAATTCAGTTCGTCTCCACCTCTGGGGCCATGTTCGTGAGCATATATTTCACCTGTTCCCGGGTGCATGGCCATACCTTGGATATTTCGATTCCCCCAGCAGTAAATTTCAGGTTTTGTATTTGGAACGCCTACTAATGGATTACTCGCCGGAACCGTTCCATCATCATTGAATCGCAATATTTTACCCAGATGGTTGTTTTTGTTTTGCGCATTTTCCCGTGCTCCACGGTCGCCTACCGACATGTAGAGCAGGTTATTTCTATCGAAAACGATCCGACTACCAAAATGAGTCCCTGAGTTACGAATTGGTAATGCTCTGAATAATTCTGTGAAATTTTGAAGTTGGTTACCCACAAGCTTTCCTCTTCCTAATGCCGTTGTTTGCCCACCACTTGCCACAACTGCATACGTAAGATAAACTAAATTATTAGTGCTAAATCCTGGATGCAAGGCAATGTCCAGTAGCCCCCCTTGTCCATTTTGTGAAATGGCGGGAACACCACTTATCTCATTCATCGTCCCGGTAGAAATAGTATAACGATAAATTTTTCCTTGTTTTTCTGTAAACAGTACTTCATTGTTATTGATAAATGTAAAGGCCCAGGGAGCGGCCATATTATTAATCAATACTTTTTCTTCAAACAATTCCGGGGTTTGGGAAAATCCAGTTTTTGCCATGAATACAAATGTTGCCAACATAAATATCATACCCCATTTAATGTTGCCTTTTAATTCAGAAAAGAAGTTTGATTTTTTCATTTTTTTCATTTTGGGAACTTTTCTACCTCTCAGGTTTTGAGTAATCTGGATGTTTTGTAAGGAAATTCTTAAATAAGAAACTCAAATGTTTAACATTTGTTTATAAACTTTAAGGTTTTTTTGGTCGTAAAATCTTTTATCTACTTGTGTCTGGATGCCCATGACAAGGGTAAGTATGACGGTGGGGAGGAAGTTGGGTGAAGTGAAAATGGTCGTTAGGCATCATGCAAGGGAGTAACCCTGATATCTTCGTAAACAGTAAAATGATGGAGCACCAAATTGAAATATATACATCTCCGGATGGCAGTACTCAGATTGAAGTTCAATTTGAAGGGGACACTTTTTGGTTAAATCTTAACCAAATGTCCAGCCTGTTTGAAAAAGATAAATCAGTAATTTCAAGGCATTTAAGCAACATATACAAGGAAGGTGAGCTCGTTCGAAATTCAACTGTTGCAAAAAATGCAACAGTTCAAATAGAGGCAGATCGTGAAGTAAAAAGGGAAATTGAATACTATAACCTTGACGCAATCCTGTCTGTCGGCTATCGTGTAAACTCAAAACGAGGCACCCAATTCCGCCAATGGGCAACAAAACGATTGAAAGACTATTTGATTGAAGGTATCGCTATTAATGAAAAACGCCTGGCACAAAAAAACAAGGAGATACAAGTTCTCCACGATGGCATTCGGATTCTTGGCAGGGCCATAGAAGATCAAGCCATGAATAATGAAAATTATGCCTTCTTGCATCAATTTAGTGTGGGCTTACAACTCCTGGACGACTACGACCATGAGTCGTTAGACGAAAATGGAAAGCACACCAATAAAGCGGAATACCCTTCCATGGCTGAATACATGGACATTGTAGAAAAAATGCGCGCTGAATTTAACTCAGATGTCTTTGGTAAAGAAAAAGATGGCGGTTTTGACAGCGCAGTGAATCAGATCAGACAAGGATTTGGTGAACAAGAAGTTTATCCATCCATTGAAGAAAAGGCAGCCATGCTACTTTATTTGGTGATAAAGGACAACCCATTATCAGCAACGAAGCACTTGCCAGTCTAACCTTATTTGTGGCAGCAAGTAAAGCGGATGAAATGGAAACCGTGAGACGATTATTGGTTAGTGTATTGAATAGAAACATAAAATAATACGGAGTGAGGATTAGGAACCCTCCGGGGAAAAATAATTATACCTTACAAATAAATGGACAAAAAACACTATCAGAACGCGATATATACACCAAGTTCATTACCAAAAGATGAGTTATTTACATGCTAATGCAAAATTTATCGGTGCTCTTCTCCCTATCACCATAATCACCATCTTTGATGAACTTCCAAAATTGTTGAACAAATTCCGTGCTCAATGCTTCTGCAATTAGTATAATATCAATATCCTTGGTTGCTCTTGGAGTAAACCCTGCTTCACCAATAATTATATCACACGCAGTGCCACCGATAATAAAATAATTATCAGGGTATTGCTCAAAATACTTTTTAAAAATATCCAGACCTACTACCATACATATTTCTTTAACATCTGATCCAATGCCATTTCAATTCTTTCATCCTTAATATCCTGCATACTTAAATACAAAGAAAGCGGATCCACTACTGTATTATCGCTAACAATGTTTAAAGGCTTGTATTTCCAAATCTCCAATGCATATTTTCCTTCAGTTGTATTTGCATTTAACAACTCATTACTTTTCTGTAATGCATAAAAATCTTCCTTCTCAATGGCACAATACTCTTGATTGCTTGGATTCAAGTTTGTAAAAGTTGACAAGGCACTGTTATTACTTTTAAGCAAGGTCAAACCTTTCGGTTTTTCATCTACGAATACCGTTTTAAGAACTGGATTGACAAATAGGTTATCCTTCTTTGTCTTTTCCCATAAAGCTTTTTTATCGTATCGAAACTGAATGAATTTTTCTTTTTCTCCAAACACATCAATCAATCCATGGCTTTTTAAATTACCCATGGCTTTAGTAATTGTCATTGGCGTATAACCAAATTTTTGCGCAATGTCCTTAAATGGATGATCTTCAATTTTCCAATTCAAGTCACCACTTAGTATCTTGTAGATTAAGAGCAACTGTGCTGAAGGCATCAAAAATTCCTTTTTGGTATTGTATCGACGATAGCTTTCTTGTAAGTCAATCAATAAATCAGGCAAATACATTTGTTTTCCTGGTACAATAAAATTAATATGCTTTTCAATCAATCGTTTGCGATTATAGGCTTGGATGTTTTCTAGCACTACAACAACTATTTTATTTAATTGCTTATTGATTTGCTGAAGTTGCTTCTCTATTTGCAGGATGCTC
>JANQZX010000045.1 GCA_030728245.1 Saprospiraceae bacterium
TTATTGCCTTGCTGTTGGTTGGTGGTCAAACTTTATACAGCCAGATTAAAATTTCTGAATTTAAACCCCAAAAAGCTGAGGTGACTGTAGCTCCCGACAAAAAGGAAACTAAAGGCTGTGGAATGACCGTAAATTATCAAAATTTTACCTACACCACAGTGAATATTGGTAGTCAATGCTGGATGAGAGAAAATTTGAGGAATACCGCCTATAGCGATGGCACTCCTATCGCTCAAGGGAAGGAAATAGAAAACTGGATTAATGGTACCGAGGGGAAATGGTGCGATTATGAGGACGAAAAAGAAAATAAAACCGCGGTAGAGGAATATGGAAAACTTTATAACTGGTACGTAGTCAATGATCCAAGAAATATTTGTCCAAAAGGCTGGCATGTTCCCTCCGATGAGGAATGGAACGAACTTGTCAATTATTTGGGAGGGGAATTCCTGGCTGGCGATATACTGAAAACCCATGCGCCAGATTGGAACGGTAGAAATCTTGCTGGCTTCAATGGCTTACCAGGAGGTTTCCGAAGTAATCTCGGTGGGTTCAAATATAAAACGCTATATGGTTTTTGGTGGACAAAAACGGAAGCGTCCAATGTTTATGCCTGGTGTAGAAATATGCCCGGTTTCGAAAACACGGTCATTAGAAACAACTATTTTAAGAAAACAGGTTTCTCCATTCGTTGCCTGAAAGACGGTAATAGCTTGTAATTATCATTTAATAATGATAAAATTCTTGATGATTTGCTTGTTCATTTTGTAATCTGAATAAGGATATTTAACAAAGGCATTCATTGATTCTAAATGTATGGCGTCCTTACACTTATGTACGTTTTTCATGTAGCTGGCAAACTCGTAAAATGAAACTTCAGTTTTACTTGCTACAAAAACAACGTATTTTTCACCATCTGTCTCAACGATCCCGATGCCACAACGCAGATGCTTATTTTTGCTTATGACCGTTAAATTTTTATTAATCACTCCATTAGATATTAATAAGGGACCACTTTGAATAGCAAAATCATACGTACCATTCATGTCAAAATTATCCGTGGGTTCTATGGCCACATTTTTACTATTTATCGAAAAAATGCCGTTAGGTTTAGGGTTGTAAAAATTCCCTTCTCCTGAATCAAGATTTTTATACCGTACCACAACCCCTTTTTCTATGAGTAAACCCGGAGGCATATTGGTGGTTTTGTCAAACATAGAAGCGGTGATGGCAAAAAATTCATTGCTTCCATAAAAAACAGCGTTTACATCTTTATTCAATGTTTGACCAAAGTTTTCTAAAAATTGTTGGGGCGACAGATTACCATGATTTCGTGCAAAAATGAAGTTTTGTGCCAGCTTACTGCTAAATTTTAGTTTGAACGATGAAAATTCATTCTCTTTTGCAGACGGATCCAATTCTGAATTCGCGTGATATTCAGAATTTGTCGCCTTGTAGGCAAATTGTGACGATTCGGGGATTTTTTCTATGGTGATACTTACATTCGACGGAATAGACATGTTATTATCTGACAAGGTATTGACCCTGATCGAATCCTTTGTAGCAAGTACAGGCTTAAGCTGCTCAGGCGCTTTAGGTGTTAATTTACTAAATGCCTGTTTATCCATTTCATATAACATGGCCGTTATTTCACCCACTTCGCCAAAACCAATGATAATTTTATCTTCAAATAAGCGAAAGCCAAATTTACCTTTCATTTCCATTCCGTCGCCCGAGATATCTGCGTACTCATTATTGGGATTGATTTCACATTCAATAAAATGATTATATGAATCCACTGTATTCACTCCATCGCCAAGTTTCCTTACCGTTATTCCCGTGGTATTAAACTTTTCAATTTTACCAAAAGAAAATATAATATCTTCAAATCTGAAATATTTTCCTGCCGTATATTCCAATACAGACTCCTTATTTTTAAATAAACCTTGAGAAAAAGCGATATTTGACTGAAGTAAAAAAAGGATAGGAATTAATAAAGTTAACTTTCTAAAAAGAACTTTACCGAGACACTTATTTATCATAACATACTGTTTAAGTTCATCAATTGTTTTTATAAGATACTGATAGCGTTGGGCCTAAACTTCCTCCTAAACTGCCATCGGCATTACCATTTTTTGTGAAATAGGCTTTGGAAATAGCCCCATCTAAATAGAGGGCATTATCACATTTAAATAAAAATTGAAAGAGCAATGCAAATTCATATAAGTTCACTTTACCCTCAGATATAACCAACACCGCTTTTTCATTTTGACCATCTTTTATCACGCCAATACCATTTCTGATATTCGTGTTTTTAGATAGAAAGGTAAATTTAGGATGAATTTTTCCGTTGATAACCAACATGGGCCCAGATTGTGTACCATACTGAATATCAGACCTAAAATCTGGGTCAAGTTTTCTAAATTCTGATGTTTGGCTCACAAAAAATTTGTGGTCATGCATATAAAATACACCATTTGGATACATGTGAAAATTGTCAGGAATTGTCGCCTGGTTGATATCCAATGGATTGATTTGTCGGTTTTCCTGAATTAATAAACCTACCGGAGAACCATCTTCATTATACATGCCAGCATTCATAATAAACACAGGTTGAATGTCTTGAGCTATTAATTGGTTCAGGGTAAATCTTATGGGTTGTAATAATCCTGAAGAATTATGATGGATTTTTATCCGATGAGTATTGGCATTGGCCAGAAAAACTTTGTAAGTATTTCCATAAAAAACAATATCAAAATACTCTCTATCCTCCTGAAGGAGTAATTTGTTCAGTTTACTTTCATGAACAGACAATGTATTTTGCTCATTTGCATAAGCAACTTTTAATTTTTCTATTTCCTCCGTAAGCTCATTGATTTGGATATTTACCACATCGGGAACATTACTTTTCTTACTAAATTCCTCTGTTAATTTAAAAATGTCATTTGAAAAAGAAGATATTTTTTTATTTAGTAATTGTTTATCTAAATTTTTAAATGATTTATAGTCAGCCAGTATTTTGTTTAAAATATAAGCATCTATTTTATCAATAAGTTTTGACTTTTCCTCATATAAATTATTTGGTGAAGTGTTTTTATATTGGCGCAAGGAGTCCAAAATATATTGTTTCTTATTTATGGTTACATTTAAAGATTCCCTCTTAAAAAGAATAGGTTCCAGATCACTGATAGCCTGTTGAAGCAGGGTATCTTGTTGAATATTTTGTTTAGATTTAACAGGTAACTCGTTCTCTATGAGTAGAGAAATAGTACCTAAAAACCCAATAAAAATAAATTTAAATAGAAGCATAGCTAATTATTCAAAATAAAATACTAATAAATTTTTTGATACATTTAAAGGCTTGTTACCTTTAAATCCGGGTTCGCTCATCACTTGCCCCTGGGCTTCGCGGACCTCAAAATAATCCTGGGCCCCGGTATCTAAATTTATGATATATATAATATTATCAGTATAATTTTTCAAATGGCCCTCCACTTTTACGGTGGCATTATAGAGCGTGTTATTTCCTTTTAAATTAATCAGATAATATCTGATTTTATTCTCATAGTCCCTGGCAACGGCGAGAAATCTTCTTTCCCTTAGTTCTTTATCGCCATTTGCGCCCACTCTAAGTTTATTTTTATAATATAGCAGGTGCGTTTGAAAAACGGTAGCATAATTTTCTTTACTCCAAAGAAAAAATTTCGTTCTATCTATTGGATTTTTAAGATTAAGCGACAAATTTTCTGCTCCATTTTGAACGGTTAAATTCCCCTCTTTCAGATCTGTAACGACAATTCCCCCCGTTCTGTAAACCAAAACCAGCGCGTCCATAGCTGCCTCCGCTTTGTTGACTGTCTGACCCTCGTCGATACAAATACCCACAGGTTTATTATCCATGCCATAGTAGGTACCACTGCAAGAGGCTATAATGGATTTATTTTTACTCCAGGTAAGATAGCGTTGATAAACCGATCTGCCAGCCAAATCCTTATCTGCAAAATATTTCACTTTTACCCTTTCGTCCTTTCTGGTCATTTCGATAACCGAATAAATTTCGTTATCGATGGTTTCGCTACTTACGGAAACATAATTTTCGCTGTACTGAGCTATTAAATTAAATGAGCATAGCATTAAAAAAGCAAAGATTAAACCAATAAATTTCATTTCAATGTTGTTTTGTTAACAAAGGAGATTATTGTAAATAAATAAGTAAACATAGTGAATAAAAAAACAAATAGAAATACACCTTTTTGCCATGCTTTAGCGTCAGACCAGGAAGCTTGTACTAAATGAACCCAATGATTTGCCAGCAAATTTTTTTTAACCTTTTCATATTTTGTTTCCTCCACATTGACAAAATAGAGGGCTTCATTACAATGTTGTACTAAGTATCTGAATTTGAAATAATATCGGATATCCGGATTTATTTTTTGATACTCCGTTAATTTCCCAGAGATGAAATTAAACCAATAATCGGTCACCGACAAATAAATGATTTCATTATCAGGATCTAATTTTGCGACCACATTTAGTGTTCTTAACCAATCTAAAATTCCCTTTATTTTATCGGGATTATACACCTCCATATTCCCTTTAACCTTTTGCAATGTTTGTTCGGTCAACAGGGTAATCAATCCAAGTTGAATCAAGTCTTTTTTATCGGGAAAATTATTCACTAAAGCATTGGAGAGTTCCTTTATTTGAACTTCCGTTAAAAATACGGAGCAATTATTGGATGTTGTAATCACCTTGTTCATCCATGACCCATTTTCCAAATCGTCGGAGGTAACAGATGCATGATTCACCTTACAGGTAATCGCAGCATTTGGGTCATTTACATCGGAAAAGTAGTCGTCGGGCGTAACATTCAGGGTCCAAACTAGAAAAGAGAGCAAGAGAAACCCCATACATAGCAAGCCCAGAACAAACGGGGTAAATGGCTGTGAAAAAAATCCAACTGATTTACTCATTTTCGAAATTTTCAAATGTCAGATATTTATTAAAGAAATCACAACCGCCCTGGAATCTCAGATTCACTTTTTTAACCAGATTATAGTCAAAATTATACTTAGGGCCTTTGAATAGCACTCTTTCCTCTGGCTCCAAAATGAACCATTCCCAATGAAACCCCTCTTTCAATGAACCTCCATTAACGGTTAAAGTGGCTCGTTGTTGTTTTTTATTCACCTCGATCAACACTTCCGATTTTTCAGGTAAACGACTGGTTTTCAATACAGGGATACGTAATACAGCAGCCTCTGTAAAGGAACAATTACCTTTTGCATACACAAAAACGAAAGAAGTACTATCTGGTTGAATAGTTATTTTCTCTCCTTTCCCAATCTCTTCGAAACCTTTGACGCCTACATTTTTTATCCAAACCCATTCAGAGCCATCACCTAGTGAGCCACCCTTTTTCGTTAGTTCAATTTTTTGACCAGCACAAAGTTCTCCGGCGATGGACGGAATTATAGCGTCGGGTCTGACCGACAATTTGTTTACACTAACGGTAAAATCAACGGTTCCACTAATCATAAAGGAACTTTCCGCTCTCACAAAATAAGTCGTAGTAGCGGTTGGTGTAACGGTAATCGAATTGACACCTTCAACAATTTTTGAAGTATCATTCAGATTGTTTTCATACCAGACCCATTTAAAATCTTCAGAAGCAAGTTTCCCCGTTACTGATAAGGTTTTGAATTGATTTTTAATATCAGGACAAATCCAGTTGTTACCGTCGGCGGAAGATATTTTTTGAGGATTTATTTCTTTATCATAGACCTTTAGATTGACAGGCACGCATTTTGAGAAACCATTTTGATTTTCAGAACGAACGAAATAAGTAATATTTTTTACCACTTTTGGCCTGAAAATAAATCCCTTGAAAATTGGTTTTCCCTCACCGCAGGCATTTTCATACCAAACCCAACGGGTATCGTCATTTAGCTCGCCCATTGCTTTAAGCGTTGTAAATTGTTCTTTTTCCACGATGGTATTCCCAACGATGGAATCAGGAAGCGGTAGATTATTAAATTTCCCTAAATTTTTGTCTTTTTCAGAGAGATCCACTTCACTTAATTTTGCATCGATGATACCATCTATAATTTCTTTGGCTTCGAACGACCAATCGGACATTCCCTGATTAGCGGAAGTATTTTTAATCAGCGTACTTAGATCGATGGTAAAAATCCTTTCGATGACATAATTTTCGCAATTCAATGTTTTTAGTTTCCAGTTCAGAAACTTTGTTCTGGCGGGAATATTACCGACATTAAAAGCACGAATTTTATAAATCCAATCGCGTGATCCTACGCCACAATTAATTCTTGGTTTTATCAATAACAACTCAATTTTCACATTATTCTCGTTGTAAATATCACCAAAATATTTTGCGTTAAGCTGCGCATAAACAGAGGAAGGGGTTAGTAAA
>JANQZX010000046.1 GCA_030728245.1 Saprospiraceae bacterium
ACCCAAATCAATAGGATGTAAATAGAAAGATGGATTGCCTTAAGAATATAATTAATTCACATAGGCAAAAATTGATTTATTTTAAAATGGCTAAAATTTTTCCATGAATTATTCAGAATTTCATCTGTTACCTGATATTGACCATCCCAACCTGATAAATTATTCAATAATCTTCCCGAAAAAAAAATAGCAAAAAAAATAAAATGAAACCAATCAAATTTGGAAAGCTTTGCATTATCCCTCAGGATGGACCTAACATAAAGAAAAGCTAATGGACCTACCGCATAGGCTGTAGCATTAATTGGAACACGCAATACAAAGGAGATTACCTCAGCAGATTCGCTAAAAATATAAATGTAATGAGATAAAATAATGAAATTGAAAAAAAACAGAAAAAGACCCAGATAGATATTAGCAGACCTGTAACCCTTATTATAAAATATTAATATAGCCGAAAAAAAAACACCAAATCCTCCTAACATTAAAATCATAACTATCTACTATTAAACCGATAATCTTTGTAAAAATAAAAGATAATCATAAATATATCTAAAATTAATTCTAAATATATTTTCTTTCTATACGAGAAGGTGTTTCAGTGAAAAATCGTTTCATAGGTTTGTGGGAGGCAAGAAATCTGTGATGTTCCTGTGCGGACAATATGATGCATGCATCGTCTTGTACATAATTTTTCGTAAACAGCATCTATTTTTCAAAATAAAAACGCCCAAGGAATCCATTTACTAGGTTCCCCTGGGCGCTTTTATCAACTTCTTTAAATTCAATCCTTGATGCAGCGAATGGAAGCACCTCTACCGAAAAGTGAATTTGAAATAGTGATAGTGGCGATGTTGTAATCCAATTTGAAATTTTTGCCATTTCCGCCAATATCGTCGGACAACCAGAAATAAGCAGAACTACGAATAGCAAAAGAAGAAGAAAATATAGCACCACCTGGCAGGGCTGAAAAGCCACTTGTATTAGTTCCAGTGTTTGTTGTCTATAAGGTTGAATTTTCTTTCAGTTGAGTACTTGGATCCGACCCTAGGATGTTGGTCAATACTGCCAAATCTCCAGTTGAAGGAACACGCCATCCTACAGGACAAATATTTTTTGTAGGATCAGAAACTCCACCACTGAGAATAATTCCACCCACTGCATACCAATTGTACAAATAGCCATAGTTAGTTGCATTTGGATCTGTGCTTGATTCATTCCCATATATGGTATATGCTCCCGTCGCTAGAGTAAACCATGTTGAACCACTCGCATTACCAGCTGATCCTCCTGAGGCATCTATTGGAATTGAAGTAACACTATCATTATACATGGTAGTCCTTAAATTTTTCTTTGTCCAGCATTGGTTGCCAATAACAACCGTTTCGTAGGAGTTCTCATCCACGTCTGTAACGGTAGAGGTACCGCAGGTAAAGGATGGTGGATGTGGAGTAACCAAACACGGAACACCTGTACAATTCTCTAAAGCTGCCTTCTTCCAGCGTACCTTAATCTCATCCAGATTATAAGAAGCTTTTCGCTTAGTATCCAAATTTTCCTTTTCTTTCAATAGGTTATTAACTGGAATTTCTTCACTGGGAGTTATCTGTGAAAAACACACAAATGGAAACATCATTAAAAATAAAATTCTAGCCATCACTTTATGATTTTTTAAATTTGTTAATGCACAAATGTCAAATCATTCAACTGATTCCTAAAATATTTCATCCTTAAATTTCTTTGATTTTAATGAAATCAAAGAAATTTGTTCCAAAAGGAACCCCAGATTGAGTGAAATGTGAAATTATTGTCCTTTTTTAAAATATGAAATGGAGAAAAAAAGGGGTGAGAATACAATATAAGCTACCAACTTAAGCGTGCATTTCCTGTCTGAACTGTGATTTTTTTGATTATTTTGATTAAGAGGATAGATTAATAAAATAGAAACCTGAAGAGATGGATTACCTGACTGTGCCGGGCTATTGTTCCGACAATAGGGTAATGCAACTGTATCATGAAAGAGGCTGTCTAAAAGCCTGGATGAATTAAAATAATAGTGCCAAATGGCGAGGCTATCTGTGAGTTTATTCGAAAGAATATATCTACGAATTAACATTACGTTTAAACCGAAGACATTCTCTGTAATCCTCAAAATCCTGTAAATCCTGATTCAAAGCCGAGTGTCAGGGGTAAATTTCAACTTTAAAACCTATCGTAAAAAAGTAGCATAAAATAAACACTATCCATAATCCGTGAAATCCTGTAATCCCTATAATCCGTGATTCAGAAATGGGATTTGTCGTTGAATATTACATTGATACCTACCGGGATGAAGACGCGAAGCATCGCGGCTCTACGGGATTGATTAATTTGTTTTCAGACATTTTAGATATTGAAGATTTATGCCCGTAGATTTTTTTGCATCTCCTTGTAGGAACTCTTCAGGTAATTGCCAAAAGGTCAGCTTTGGCCAAGAGCTAAGCAATTTTTCATTTAATCGTAATGAAATCTGCATTTTACGATTTGAATCTCGTCATCTATGACCCTGTAAATTAATCTGTGTTCATCGTCAATTCGTCTGGACCAGAAGCCAGCATAATTAAACTTCAATGGTTCAGGTCTTCCTATTCCTTCATAGGAGCTTCGGGATATGTCCTTTAGTAACTCATTGATTCGCTTTAGTTTCTGCTTGTCATTCTTTTGCTAGCATTGATCTACCAGTTTTTTTACCATCTTCTTACCCGATCTCAGCGCCTCGATAGATTTATCCAATCTCTGTTGATTAATGCGGGAAGACAATTCATGTTGCGTGGTAATAAGTGAGTTATATTCCTCCAAAGAAATAATAACAACCCCAGTGTCTTTACCCCGATTAATTATCAATGTTTCAAAATTTTGCGTAACATTATCGAGGTAGCTCTTCATGTCTTTTCTAAATTCAGATAACGAGGTAGTCAACATAATTGTACTTATTTATGTACTAAAATACAGACAAGGTAAGTGGAATGCAAGTAATAAAAATTCTAATTTCCAGGTTTCTTGGAAATTAGTAACACAATACATTTATCATTGAACTACAACAAGGACGTAAAATAATTTCAAAAGATTTCAAAATAAAAACAAAGGAAAAGTACTAACAGCGTTTGAAAAAAAATTAAAAGCACTATTCTACAAAAACTTGTAAACTTCTTTTAGTCATGAGACCTAAGGTGCATGTCCTAAAGAATTTCTAAAAAATAACATTACAGACTTAAAATATTTGTAAATTCATGTTATGAAAATACCAATACTATATTTTGATACACCTTCAAAGATATAAATGAAAACTAAAGAAACTGTAAAAGAAAAAATTTCAAAAGAAACCCAGGGAATGTCTTTTGAAGAATTCAAAGAATACCTAAATAAACGAATATTAAAAACGGTTAAATAAAAACTTGTGCCTTTGACAAGGTTCCCCATCGTGCCATACTTTTTTGCTAAAGCTTTATTCCATCATCATGATCGCAGATAGCTGTTTGATGCTTTCCCAAATATTGTGAATTCGCGCGTTCTCATTTTCCGAATGTTGATTATTGTCATGATTGGCAATGCAAAGGTTAACCACTTTCGCGTTCAGGTGCTTTTCAAATAAAAACAGCGGCAAACTTCCCCCAGCCGTAGGAAACGTTAGTACTTTTTCTTTGGTTGCTCCCTGTACGGCAGCAATGATCTGTTTCGCAATGGGCAAATCCATGGGGGTTCTTTGGGCATTGTAACCTCCCCTGTCGGCCGTCACTTTTGCGATTTTGCTATATTTTGCCCGTTCCTCATCCGTTGGATTTCTATCAATGACATAAAATCCCTGAGCAACGACGTGATCTTTAACTCTCTGTATTTGTCGTAAATAATCTGTGCCCAATACTTGCCTGAGATCGAGCGTCACAGCGGCTTCCGTTGGAATAACATTACTCGCCTTTTCACCAACATCTGCACTTCGAATACCATTAATATTCAGGGAAGGATATTGATAGGAATCAAACAGGGAAGTACCTACCTTTTCAGGCTGAGCAATACCCAGTTCTTGCTGCATTTGTTTGTCTATGGAAGGTACTTTGGCAAATGCCAGCTTTTCACTTTCGGTAAAGGGAATAGCATCTTTATAATAATCCTTAATTAGTACGCGACCTTCGTCATCTTTCATGGAGGCTAACAGCCGGACCAGCGTATGCGCCGGATTGGGGGCCCAATTGCCATAATGACCACTGTGCAGGGGTCTTTTGGGACCAAAAACGGTAATATCCATGTTTACATCACCCCGAACTCCAAAATCGATTAAAGGCAAACCCGATTGATGCACCGGGCCATCGGCAATAATCCACACATCGGAGGAAAGTAAATCTTTATGTTTATCCAAAATTTCACCCAAATGAACGGAACCAATCTCTTCCTCCCCTTCGAAAAAGAATTTGATGGAACACGAAGGTTGTAATCCACTTTTTACTATCGCATCATAAGCATGAATAATGGCCATAACGCCAGCCTTATCATCAGAGCTACTTCGACCTGAAATCCTCCATTCTGGATTAATTGGGCTTCCAACCGCAGGAAAAGGGATAATTTCTCCCCCTTTATCGATGGGCTTCGAGAGAAATACGGGTAAAAAGGGTTTTATAGCGGGATGCCATTTTTCAGGATTAACAGGTTGCCCGTCATAATGCGCATAAAATACAATCGTTTGTTTTGCATTAGGCACTATCACTTCCCCATACACCGCTGCGGGTGTTCCTTCCGTTTTGGAGTCAAGTAATTGCGACTTAACCCCTCTTTTTGAGAGCATTTGTTGAATAAAAAGGGCATTTTTATTAATATCCTCCTTATTCAGTGCAAAATTTGGCAAGGAAAGGAAGTCAAAATATTCCTTAAGTATTTCCCGCTCATTGGCCTTACAAAAAGAGGTAATGCGATCAATCTTTGTCTGACCATTCAGGCAAAATAGATTTGTAAGGGATATGAAAGTAAGGATACCAATTAAACGTCGCATAAGTGGAAATTTAAGATTAAAAGCATTATATTTGAAAAGCTTAGGTTAAAGTAAATAATATCGTATGAATAACCAAAATTTATTTATTGGAATATTCTTGTTTTTTTGCCTTCCTACGTTCATATTGGGTCAAGAGGCAGAAAAATATAAAGGAATGTGGAAAGGAGAATTAAATGATTCGGCTGAAATATTTGAATACATTTTAAACATAGATAAAGTAAAAGCGAATACGTTTACTGGAACGACCTATTCAAACGGCAAAAACTTTTATTGTGAAACGAGTATAAAAGGAGTCATTAAAGACAATAAGATCAATATCACCGAGGAAAAAGTAATAACTACAAACTATCCGAATAAAACAGCCCTTTGCTTACTCTCTTTTTTTCTGATCATTGAGAAAACCCAACTATCGGGTAATTTCATTCCACGAAATAATTTTTCAACCTGTGGAGATGGCAGCGTTACTTTTCAAAAAATGGAAAAGAAAGTACCTATCAAAGCTTAGAAACAAAACCATTTTTAAATTCATAAATTCATTAACATGAAAGCAAAAATCTTCTCTTTATTTCTTTTAGTTTTTTCCGTCATTTCTTTAAATGCGGCGCTTCCTCCAATGAAAGTAGCAACAACAGATGCTACAATACAACTGTCAAGCGAAGACTTAATGGCTCTCACTCCGGCCAAATATCAAGAATTGACAGGGGAGAAGTTAGGTCTCAAAGGTAAACTGGCCTTGTATTTACTAAAAAAAGAGGTAAAAAAGACGGGCACCACAGAACCTATTCAATTAGTAGAGGAATTAGCCAATAATGATGGCGGCTTTAATCTGATTGGATTTTTGGCCGGATTTTTACTCTCTATCATTGGCGTATTACTGGTCTTTTTATTAGCTTCCAACAATAAGGCTATGAAAAGATCGGCTTGGCTTGGCTTTGGTATTATGGTATTACTTGCTCTTCTTGGCATTGTTCTCTAATAAAACCAATCGAATACCAACACTACTGTAAGCAAAATAAGGCAAATCACTATCGCGCTTGGCGCTTCTTGCCATATAAGCATCAATACACCAACTTCCACCACGAATGATCTTATAGGTTCCTTTTTCGGGACCTTTAGGATCCTTCGTTGGAGGGACATATTTTTTGGAAAACCAATCACTGCACCATTCTGCAACATTTCCATGCATGTCATACAGACCCCAGGAATTGGGTTGAAAACTACCAACGGGTAAGGTTCTTTGACGATTCTCCCCTTTTGGATAGGTATGGTAAGGACGGTCCCCATTATAATTTACCTGATTAGTAGTTATATTATTTCCAAGATAAAAAGGGGTTGCCGTTCCCGCTCTACAAGCATATTCCCATTCTGCCTCAGTAGGTAACCGACAACCAGCCCAGGCAGCAAAATCGTTTACCTCGTTCCAGGTGACATTGATAACAGGTCGATTTCCCCTTCCCCAACCTTCATCCTCCGGTTTTATTTTTCCCGTGGCTTCACAATAAGCATCGTATTGGTCAAAGGTAATTTCATATTTACTCATCTTAAATGGACCAACTGCAATGAAGTATTGAGGCTCATCCAATTCCCTTTGCGGTTCTGATGTTGGACTTCCCATCATAAAACTTCCCCCCGGAATATCCACAAATTCGATGGAACTTTTTAAATCCCCATTTTTCTTTACCACCGATATATCTTCCTTACCAGCTATTTCTTTAGAAAGGTCACGTATTATTATATAAGAAACGGAAACAAAGATAAAAAGGAAAAATAAGGCAAAAATCCATTTAAATGGCAGCTGTATCTTCTTCTTTTTATCCTCTGAAGGCACCAAGGCCATTTTCTCGTAAGTTGCAAATATCAATTTTTCAAAATCCTTGCTAAGTTCGTAAACATTCGCATATTGGATGCTCCCATCCTTATTTGTCGCCTTTTTTATTATTTGTTTAAAAATATTATTATCACGTCCGAGATAAAGATTATTTCTGGATTTTAATAAAGCGCTCAAATTCTTGAGTATCAGCCCCAGACTATGAATATTACTACTAATCGTTGGAAGGGTCCTCACATTAACCTTTTCGGTAAACCAGGTCCATTTAATTTTTTCGTTATTTGTTATGATGAAGCACGAAAGTTGTAAATCATTTAAAACGATTCCTTGTTTATGCATATAAATAACGCTGGCCAATATTTGTCTGTAATAATCTTTTATTTCTGCAAAACTTAGCGAAGTTAGTTTCGACAAGTATTGGTCAAAAGGCTCTGCATCTTCAAAATTTTCCATTTCCAAGGCTACAAATCCGTCTTCCTCTACCAACTGAAAGACTTGAATGATATTCTTATGTCCTAAAGAAAGCCATTTATTGCCTTGTTCCACAAAAGCATTTTTAATCTCTTCCCTTTCTATTAAATCAGGATTTAATACTTTTAACCACACTTTTTGGTTAGTTATATTATTTTCCGCCTGATAAATAGACGTATAATTATCGTCATGAAGACATTCAAACAAGGTAAAATGTGAAACTGACCTATTCATAGCCTTTTAAAAAGATAAAGTCATTTACTTTGGACAAAAAACACATAAAGGGCAAAACATACCTCAGCCTTATAAAGAAGCTCCTCTTGGGTCATCAAATCCATGACCTCTTCAAAATAGGATGTTTGATCTAAGACAATCGATTCATAATCATCAAAACTACCATCATATTCAGGATATAAAGTCCAATGCGAATCAATGTCAGAATAGCCATTTGCCTTCTCCTCCTTAGTCCATAAAGAACGGTTATTTTCCAGAACAGCCCATGCCAGGTCTAAAAAAATGGATTTATACATCTGAATATCCAACTTATACTCGCAGGCACATTTTAATAAATCTCCTATAACGCCTTTTACATCTTTAGAAGCGCATGCATTCACATACACTAAAAATGTATCCATCTCATTTTTGAACCTCTCATCCTTAAAGGATTGTTCGAATGCTGGAATAGCAAATAATTGCTCACTGGTTATCTCCTTCATTAAGCCTTTTTATAAGCGTTAAAGTTACAATATTAAGCCATAACTGTTTCAGGGATTTTAATTCAGCCTTTTTAAGTTAAAATAGTAGGACAAAAGTCATTTGGAGGAAAAGGTTCGTTGAACTATCTCCACGGGCAAATTATCTTACCTGATTGGTTTGTCAAATCACGCCAGATAAAAGATAATTCAATGCTTTGGGGATTAATATTTCCAAGATTTTGTTTTGAAATGACAATATCATAACTTAAACCTACTTGTAAATTATTGAGCATAATACCAACATAAGGATAAAAAGCATCCCCTTCCCTGAACCAACTACCAGCATAAAGTACCTGAATATTTTCGCCTTTACTCATGTCTAAACCTACTACGCCACCGATAGCAAAATAATTTTGTTTAGCTTGGATTCTAAAAATTCCATTGGTGCTAAATAAAAGATTATTCCAGGAACTAAATTCATAGCTACTATAAAAAACCGTTTCCAGGGAGGATCTTTGTGAAATATCTTTTAAAAAACTTTGTTGAGGTTTATTCATATTAAACAGGGAAAGCCCCATATTAAATTGATTATAAGTCGTTTGGTAACTATAATGAACGCCGGCGTTTAAACTATAAAAAACAGGCATTTTCAATAATTGATTTTCTCCACTGGCCCTATTTACATCGAAACCATTACTTCCAAATTGATTTCCAAAAGTGAGATTCAGCCTATCTAAATATCTTTTTCCAAGGGTCGATTGAAATCCGACGCCTACTGTATTATTTTCATTGAGATTTAAATGGTAGCTGACGGAGCTGCTGACATAAGAACTTTTAAGTATGCCATAATTTGACTGGTCTCCTAAAAACAATAATCCCAGCCCTAAAATATTTTTATTTCCTCTTTTATCAGCAAATACATTGGCATCCAATCCCATTGTATAGGTTCTGTAAGGAGTTTTTCCAACACTCCATTGATCCCTATAATTGCTCATTAGTCTATATTTTCCATAACCTGTGCCAACTAACGCAGGATTTATGGTAGCCGGCGACATGAAATATTGTGAAAAATGGGGGTCTTGGGCCGAACCCAGCACGCTACAAAAAACCAATATTATACAAATGAATTTCAGGCCCTTCATCGTAATAATATTGATTGACCTCGTTTAAAAACCGTTTCTCCATCTGATCCAACACCTTCTACCATCCAAACATAAGAATCTATGGGTTGTAAAATACCATTGAACGTTCCATCCCAATAAGAATTCTCATTGGTGGTTTCAAATAATAATTGCCCCCATCTATTAAAAATTCTGAAATACTTTAATTTTGTTATGCCGATGTTATAAAATTTTAATTGGTCATTTTCACCGTCATTATTAGGGGTAAAAGCCTCCGGAACCATAATATCTGTTTTTTCAAAAACATTCACTTGCAGGGTATCTGTTGTTTTACACTTATTGGCAGTATAAATATCAATTAAAAATTCCTGATTCATATTGGAATTATACATAGGATTATAGGAATTCCAACCCCTTAGATCAACACTAGGCTTCCAATCATAAGTCACTCCAAATTTTCTGGCAAAAAGAGATTGTGGTAAATTCTTACTGACATTCATAACAGGATAACGAATACCTGCAACAGGCTGTTCGACCTGAATTTTCCTACTTTTCATTGGAATTTGTTCAGGGCATTCCTCTATTTCTATGCTCAGGGTCACATTAAACAAACCAGATTTTTGGAAAGAATGAACAGGCGATTTATTATAAGAAACGCCGGTTCCATCGCCAAAGTCCCAAATATATTGATAATTATTCTCTCCTTTAGTTTCATTTAAAAAAGCCACAGGCACCTGAATACAAGAATTAATGAAAGAAAAATCAGGTTTTGGAATGTTTACATTATTTAAATTTATTTTTGTGTCAGATAAGGTCATACACCCATTTAAAGAAACAGCTTTTACCTCATAAACGCCACCCCGATGAGCTTTTAACTGACTGGAAGTTGCCCCCACAATAGGCTGTCCATTAAAGTACCAGTAAACCAAACCGTTAGTGACAGCATTTAAAGTGATTGGGACACTATCGCAAATAAAATAGGATGAAGGCTGCAATAAAGATATAGTAGGATTATCATAGACTTCAAATATAAACTGGTCCGATATGGTGGCACAACCATCCTTATTTGAGATCATAACCTGATAAATCCCTGCCTTTTTCACCGTAATTTCAGTGGCAACTGAATCCCAAGCTATATTGTCTTTAAGCCATTTGATTTCATTTAATTTGTCAACTTCACTGGAAGAAATGCTAAGAACAGAAGAATCTCCAGCACAAAAAGCAGGCTTTCCATTTATTTTTAAATCTATCTTGGGATTTGGTAATATTCTAATATACTTTTCGATAGTATCTCTGCATTTATTAACATCTTCAATAAGTAAACCAATGATAAAAAGACCTGTATCCTTAAATGTAGTTTTAAGAACTTCCGCATAATTCTTTTTATCACCGGCAATTACCCATTGTCTTTTATTGATATCCGAACCAATCGATGAAATAGATTTATCTTGAAATTCATATAAATTATTTCCAAAACATTGCACAGCCTGATTAACATTAAAATCCGCTACTAATGAATTTGCTTCCGGTTTGGTTAAATAAATTCTCTTTTTACTTACTCCACAACTACCACCTACAACAGTGAAGGTATAATAGCCTTCATCCTTTTCAGAAAATGAAGGAATATTTAAATTTAAATCTTTAGAATAAAAATTATTTGGACCTTCCCAAAAATAGCTGCTTGATTTATCTATTTTGGGATTTAACTGAATGGACGCGCCAAAACAAAAGGAAGAAAGGGCATCGCAAGCTGATTCCTCTATATTTTCAAAAACGATGGTTGTATTTGAAAAGTCCGAAAAATAACCATATCGGGTAGTGGAACCTTGATCACCATGAATAATTCCCAGGTGAAATCGCCCCACTTTATTACTTACGGAAGCAGTTTGCCCCGCTTTTAATTGACTCAATGGCATATTTTTTCTATAAACCATCCAGGAGCCATCAGATCCATTTACTTCTATAAAATCAACTCCCTTTATAATATTTGGCAGTCCATTGAAATAAAAATCATTAATATTTTCTCTTTTAGTAATAATATTAACAAAAAAATCCTGATTAGTGGCTCTATTTACATTGACCACGCCGGAACCGGTACAAGAAAGTCCGGGTAAAATGGCACCCCCAATTTCACATCCGAATCCGGAAATATGAAAAATCTGAACGGGGAAGCTGGTATTTATAAAACATGCATTTTCATTTAAAATTCCCTCATAATAATCACCCTTAATAAGTATTTTTTTTAGTATTCCATTTACATAAACCTTGGTAGAATCTTGAATGGGAAAAATAAAATATCTGTCAGCAGAAAAAAAATACCCTTTCATTATAGCAAATTCATTGCCCGCTAGATCATCAGGGATAAGTTGATCACCAGCAGTATCGGCACAACCAAACCCAGGTAATTGAATGGAATCATCTTTTATAGTGATAGCAATTGGCTTGTTGGAAAGTACAATAGTCCCACCAGCTCTCTGATTGGGTATGTTGGAAATATTTTCAAATGAATAGGTTTGTCCCTTGTTCAAGACAATAATTATTTCTTTCTTAGATCCATGACCTGCTAAATCTTTGGTAGGATACACTTTTACCGTCGTACTGTCTTCCGTGGCAACGATGATAAAATTAGAGGTGTAAAGAGGATAGTTCCACGACGATAAGCTCATTTGCTGTGGAACGGTAAATTTCTCACCCAGACTATTTGTTCCTTTCAATGAAAAAAGGTCCCCATTTAACGCATCCGCAATGTCATAATAACAACTTATTTTACATGACGATTGAATGAATAAACCTCTATTTTGAGGTTTATTGATGCTATCACACTCAATAATGTGTTTAAATTTGGTCAGGTCTATGGAATAAGATGAATTTTTAGGGACAGTTACTTCTATTTTTTTAAAGTCATTGTTTGAAGGTTGGGAAATGACAACATTTGCATCTTCCCCATGGGTGGAAATCCTTAAAATAATAGGATCATCCCCATGTCTCACTTGTAAATCAGGCGCGGCAAACCAAAACTCATTCCCAATTTGAGAAAATACAAACTGAAATGAAAAAAGAAAAAAAACACTAAAAAAAAACTTGTAAATCATTTTTAAACAACTGGTAATTCATAAATTTAAACTAAATAATTGAAATATCAGAAATTATTTAAAAAGTTGAAAATGAGATTCCATCAAATTAAAACGTTTTATAACCCTCTTCAGGCTTGTGAAAGCCATGCCGATAAGAACTATAGCAAATCACCCTCGAAACCTAAAAAGTTAATTCAATTTTTGAAAGACAAGCAACTGATAAAATATTTTGATATTCATTCAGCATTTCCGGTCTTGACGAAACAAGATTTATTAACGGCTCATACCCTTGAATACGTGGATAATTTTTTAGAAGGAAAAGGTAATTGTGAATCCAATGGTTTAAAGTGGAGTAAGGAATTTACCGAAGCGGTCTTAATGAATAATGCCTCCCTTTATGCTGCCATAAGAAATTCGGTGGTGAATCCTCTCGAGATTAGTTTCAGTCCTTCCAGCGGTTTTCATCACGCTCGTCCCAATCGAGGCTCCGCATTTTGCACCTTTAGTGGACAGGTAATCAGTTCATTAAAGATTTGGGAGGAATTCAAAATGGCAGGTTGCTATCTCGATCTGGACGGTCATTTCGGAAATTCTATTGAAGATTCAAGGTCTTTTGCTCCTAACTTGAATCATGCGATTCCCCCCGGATTTAATTTTAACCCAAAGCTTTATGATGCTGAATACTTTGGTGAAGTTGAAAATTTTATAGTAAATACTCTGGAACCTGCTCTTCTTGCAGGTCAAATTCATTACATAGTTTGGTGTCATGGCGCCGATTCACATAAGGAAGATCAGTTGGGAGACCAATGCAGCACAGAATGGTGGATGAAATGTGCCGATTATTTTTGGCAATGGGTGATAGAAATGGATACTAAACTTGGAAGGAATCTTCCCGTTTCTTGTGCCCTTTTTGGCGGCTATCGCGACGATGATTTCAACTCCGTCCTCAGTCTTCATACCGGAGATTTAATGTCCTGCGTTAAAAATTGTCTGAAGGTAGATGTTAATTATCAGGTTATTGTAAAGCCCAGGAAAGGGTGAAATGGGTCTTTTTTATTTTACAAAAACACCCATTCCACCGGCATCTTATTCCTTTTCCTACTTAGCCAAAGCCTTCAATCTATCAATAATCGTTTCATTGATAACTTCCCACGGGAAATTATCATTTCCAAAATGCCCATACGATGCCGTTTGAGCATAAATGGGTTGCCTTAATTGAAAAACCTCGATCATTTGATTAGGTTGAACGGGGAATAAATCATAAACAACCTTCACTAATGTGGACAAATCGCAACGATGCGTATTATACGATTCAATGTGAATAGACGTTGGTTCACTCACGCCGATGGCATAAGACAACTGCACCGTACATTTGTCCATCAAACCAGATGCCACTAAATGTTTAGCAATATATCTCGCTGCATAAGCGGCACTGCGATCCACTTTGCTTGGATCTTTTCCAGAAAAAGCACCACCGCCATGGGGACAACTTCCACCGTAGGTATCCACTACAATCTTGCGACCCGTTAAGCCCGTATCTCCATGGGGGCCACCTATGGTAAAACTTCCCGACGGATTGATGAGATACTTCGGTTGATTTTTCTTTAACCACTCTCCAAGAATGGGTTCAATCACTTTTTCAATAACAGTCGCGCGAATATCTTCTTGGGAAATACTTTCGTCATGTTGGGTAGAAACGACCACCGTGTCCACCGAAACTGGCACCCCATTTTCATAAGTTAGGGTTACCTGAGATTTAGCGTCGGGACGAAGCCAGGGAAGGGTCTTATCTTTGCGAAGTTCATGCAGTTTTTTAACGATCTTGTGAGATAGCATGATAGCTAATGGCATCAATTCATCGGTATCGCGACAAGCATGGCCAAACATAATACCCTGATCACCAGCGCCACCATCCACTACACAGTCAAAGATTTCACTACTTTGAGTATGCATTACATTTAGAATGATTGCCTTATGGCAATTGAAGCCAACGGCATCGTTATCGTAACCAATGTCCTTCAAAACGGTTTTGGCAATCTCAACGGGATCAATTTTAGCATGGGAAGTGACTTCACCGGCAATAACGAGTATATTGGTAGTGATAAGGCATTCGCACGCGACCTTTGATAAAGGGTCAAGCGTTAAATAAGCATCCAGAATAGCATCTGAAATTTGATCGGCAACTTTGTCAGGATGACCAGCTGAAACGGATTCACTGGTAAATTGAAATCGATTGTTCATAATATGTATTTGATTTAAGTGACCCTACATGACAAAACCATTGGGTCTGTTGCGGCAAAATCAAAACACAAAACAACGCGAAAAAGAACGCATCCAAAGGATAAGCGCCAATAAAACGGCATGTTGAGAAGAAAAAATTCATTTCCCTTTGTTTTTGACATCAAGTCCGCATCATTTTACCACCGCAGCAGGGTTAGTGCTCGGTTGGTGACCTTTTGGTCTCGTGATACTTTTTTTTAAAAAATGTTATAATACAACTAGGTAACAAGATGAGTTAAAAAAAGGTTTTACCTTTGATTAATATTTTTAAAAAACATGAGAGAAATATTCATACTGCTTTTCATTTTCATTGCTTTCAAGGCTATTGGACAAGAAAAATTAGTGGAGATAAACGGAATACGCTATAATGTCCTTTTAAAAGGGTTTGAAGGTAAATCAGATAGAGTACCTACTATCATTTTTGAAAGTGGTATGGGCGTTGATCTTGGAAACTGGGATAAGATAATCTATGAAATGTCCAACTTCGCTCCTGTTTTTGCTTATGATCGTGCAGGTATTGGAAAATCAGATAAAATTTTCACGATGCCCACTACTTCATTTGTCAATAAAAATCTGCACGACATTTTAGAAAAATTACAGATTAAACCTCCTTATATCCTGGTAGGCCATTCCCTGGGCGGTGTTTATATCAGGAGTTTTGCAGGATATTATCCAAATGAAATAGCAGGATTAGTTTTCATTGATCCGGCAGATTTCACAGAAACCAAGCAAGACTGGAATCAGATATTCAGACAAATGGGCGTACCTGAAAAGAAGATTGATGACATGCTTTATGAAAGACTTTATAAGCCATCGCCTGTCGATTCCTTGCATTTCGGACCGTGGAGTGAGCGGCAAACATTAACTCAATGGCGCAAGACCGATTTTGCAGAAATCAAGTCCTTACCATTACCTAATGTTCCCATTCTCTTTTTTGTTGGTGGCAAATTTGAGGTGCCTCCACAAAACCGAAGTAAAGATTTTGACCAGGAGACCTTTTTCCATATAAAAAACAATTCAAATATGGACCGGTGGAAAAAGCTTATTTATTCCTCAAGTAAAGGGGGCTCACTTATTTATCTGACCAATGCGGGACATTATATTCATAGGGATGAACCAAAATCAATCATTCAAAACATCAAATTACTTGTTGAACAATGAGGTAGGAAATGAAGCTATTACATCAAATCACAGATTAACTATTTATTGTTTTTTGCATCACTTTCAGTTAATATTTGACATTTAAATTTAGGGTTTAATTAATTTTTCAATTTTAATTCTTTCATTGCTTTGCCACAAAAAAAATGACATGAAATTTAAAGCCTTCCTTTTTTTAATTATTGCAGCTTTTATGGCTGGCAGTTCCTTTGCCCAAACAACAGAAGCACTCAATAATCGTCGAATCTTATTGCCAAATGGTTGGTCATTGACCCCGGTTGGCAAAAATTTACCCGTGGGGGATCTCCCTTTAAATCTGGTAGTAAGTCATAATAAAAAATTAATGGCTGTTACTAATAATGGGCAATCCACCCATTCCATTGACCTGATTGATGTTGAAAAGGGAATTCGTTTGGATAGTATCATTATTGCAAAAGCATGGTATGGGTTAACTTTTAGCCAGGATGACAAATTCATTTATGCCTCAGGCGGCCATGATAACAGAGTAAACAAATATGGTATTTCGCAAAATAAAATGATGCTTGTAGATTCATTTATGTTAGGAAATCCCTGGCCAAATATGATTGGTACAGCTGGCCTTGAGGTGGATGAAACATTGCACAAAAAATTATTTGTCGTAACCAAGGAGGCGAATAGTTTATATGTATTTGATTTGACCACAAAAAAAATACTCAATAAAGTTAATCTTGGTGCAGAAGCTTACACTTGTAAATTATCTATTGATAAATCAAAATTATACATCAGTCTCTGGGGTAATAAAAAGGTATTGGTTTACGATATTAAGGCTGAAAAAATAGTATCAGAAATTGAGGTAGGCGACCATCCAAACGAATTATTATTAAATAAGAAGGGCAATTTATTATTTGTTGCCAATTCCCAAGATAATTCTGTTTCTGTTATCAATACGAAAAATAACAAAATACTGGAGACTTTAAACGCTTCTTTGTTTCCTAAATCACCGAGCGGTTCCACCAGTAATGGTATAGCTTTAAGCGACGATGAAAAAACATTGTACATAGCTAATGCTGACAATAATTGCCTTGCTGTGTTTGATGTAACGGTGTTGTCCAAGAGTAAATCAAAAGGATTCATACCTGTTGGATGGTATCCGACGAATGTGAAAGTAGTTGGTAAAAACATTTATGTTATCAATGGAAAAGGCTTATCATCGTATGCAAATCCTTATGGCCCCAATCCGGTAAATAAGGCCCAGGTGGTGCAGAATCAGTTGGGAGACAGCACTAAACCTGCAACGGTACAATATATAGCAGCTATGTTTCGAGGCACTTTAAGCATTATTCCTGAGCCAGAGGCGGCAACCTTAGCTGTACTTTCAGAAGCCGTTTATAAGAATACGCCTTACTCAAAAGAAAAAGAATTATTGGCAGAGGGTGAAGAAGGAAATCCCATTCCCATGAAAGTAGGAGATAAATCGCCAATCAAATATGTGTTTTACATTATAAAAGAAAATAGGACTTATGACCAGGTTTTATCAGACATAAAAGGGGGAAATGGTGATACCAGCTTGTTGCTTTTTGGAGAATCGGTGACGCCTAACCAACATAAAATTGCAAGGGATTATGTTTTACTTGATAATTTTTATGTGGATGCCGAAGTAAGTGCAGATGGTCATAACTGGAGTATGGGTGCTTATGCAAATGATTATGTGGAGAAGAACTGGCCTGCATCGTATGGTAGTAAAGGGGGAACAACGGGTTCTTCGGGCACCCTTAAAATTGGAAATAATAAAGATGGTTTTATCTGGGACCTTTGCGCAAGAAATAACGTAAGTTTTCGGTCTTATGGTGAATTTACAGCAGATTTGATGGGAACCAAATCTAGATTAGATGTCTTGAATGGTCATTTGGCCTATTTTGCCTCTTATAATTTAAGTATCAGGGATACTACACGCTATTATCAATGGAAAAAGGATTTTGATTCTCTCATCACTATAAATGCTGTACCTAATTTTTCAACTATCCGTTTGGGAAATGATCACACAGAGGGAATGCGTGCCGGAAGACCAACACCTTATGCACATGTGGCGGACAATGATTTAGCGGTTGGAATGTTGATAGACCATTTAAGCAAAAGCCCTATTTGGAAGGAATCGGCGGTATTCATCTTAGAAGATGATGCTCAAAATGGACCAGATCATGTGGATGCCCACCGAAGTACTGCTTATTTGATCAGCCCTTATGTAAAACGAAATTATGTGGATCATACCATGTACACCACATCGGGCATGTTGCGAACTATGGAACTGATATTGGGCTTGCCACCAATGACCCAATATGACGCAGGAGCAACCCCAATGTGGCGATCATTTACAAAAACACCTGATTTCACTCCTTTCAATCATTTACCATCAAATGTCAATCTAAACGATAAGAATCCTGCAAATCCAGGTATTTCTGCCGTTTCGAAATTATCGGAAAAATTTGATTGGAGCAGAGAAGATAAGGTTCCGGATTTGGTAATGAACGAAATCCTTTGGCAGGGTATTAAAGGAAAACCAGCTCCTTCACCAGTTCGTGCTGCCTTTTTAAAGATAAATGAAAAGGAGGAAAAAGGAGAAAAGGAGTAGTAAATTTACTTGTTTTAAAAGTTATTTTAGGACAATGACACCACAAAAAGCTGTATTTTTCAACTGATGAAAAATACAGCTTTTTGAATATTGATTGTAGGGGAAATGAACCAAGAAAACAAAGAACATAATTCTGAATAATTTGAGAAACTCAAACTCAAAAAACGAATAGTAGAACTAGAGTATCAACTCCGAAACTTTAGTCATTAAGAAATACTATTTTTCGGTCTTGGAATAATTACTTTGAATTGTTCCTCATCTACATCATTTATTAATTCAATATTGGGCTGTACTTCCAATAAACGCGTGATACCCGAACCAAAACCTCGGTAAATCATCCATTTGGAACCATAAGAAGTTAAAAGATTATTGCGTATCACTGCGTTCCCAAGTTTAATATTTTCAATTGAAAGACTATTAGGTAAGGCTCCGGGACTTATTATTTCAATCCGATGATCAAAAATCATAACACGAACTGGTACATTTTTTGAATAATCTCTATGGATTAATGCATTTTGCAATAATTCCTCTAAAGCAATCAAAGAAATTTCAAGTTGGCCAACCGAATTGAAATTTTGACCTGCCTGAACATAAAGCAAATTAGTAGTAAAAAACCTCAAGGTCTCTTCAAATATCTGAGGTATAGTCCCTTCTATATCCTGGCTACTTCGATAAGTATTACCACCCACGCTATTTCCAACAAAAGAAACCGCTTTAACACAAAAGGCAGGCCTGTATTTTTGAGGATTTTTAGCGAAAAATAGTAGCCCGCCCAGTGTAAGCTGACCCTCTCTCATAATATTTAAATTATTCAATAGTTTCTCCGACATATCAAAATCTATCTCACTTTCTCGTTTATGTATCCGAGTAAGATAATATGAAACTTTAGACATATCAATGTCAGCGATAGTCGTTTGTGGAACAATCATCTCATCAAGATACAAAAGGCCACTTTGCTGAAATAACCGAATCAATTCATTATTGTCAGTTAATCTTCTTTTATCGGAACCCTGTTTTATCCAAACAGCTCCATTTTTATCCTTATATGGTTTAGAGATACCTTCTGATATTTCTACGACTAATATTTTTTTAACTGTTTCCACATCTTCTGAAACATTTATGACTTCAGTAAATATAAACACCTGAGGCTTAATCATATCGTTAGCAATATTTGCTAAAAGTTGATTATATCTTCGAATCTGATCGGCATTCAGACCTATCAATTCACCTGTTTTATCTTCAACACCAATAAATATTTTGCCCCCCTTTGCATTTGAAAAGGCGATTAGTTCAGCTGCCATGGCATCGTTACTATCTAATTCCCTTTTAAATTGCACCTTACTGGTTTCGCCGGAACTAATAATATCTACTAATTCTATGATGGTCATTTTACCTATTTTGATTGCTCAATTTACCTCTTTTTTTTGAACATGACTTGTGCTTAAATAGGTTGATACAAAAAAGTTTGTTAATAAGAATATTTGTCTGGAAAAATGAAGAAGATTCTCAAATAACTGGATTCTTAATAAATTCCTCCATTTTTAGTTTCAATTGTAAAAGTCTGGCCTTTGTTATTTGGTCATTGGGAAGCATTTTCATCCTCCTTAAACGAGCTTCCATTAAAGCGGTAGCTTCAGATACACTCTCCAAATCAGATTTATATCTTGAGTCTATTCCGTATTCTACATCCATCATAAGATTTTTATCTTCAGTCATTGTCGTAAAAATTTATTAAGTCAATTATTTCTGGAACCTCTATACGAAGATGGAGGAGCTAGGCTTCTTGGATATAGCGTGATATTTACTAGAAAAAATGTTTTACCTCATGATTTCCATTTTCCTTACCCATACTCCTTTTTCAGTTTGGATACGAAGAAAATACAATCCGGAATGAATATGATTCAGTGGAAGTCTGATGCTTTCACCTGCTATTATACCATTTATATTCTTCGTCAATAACTGCTGTCCGTTTAATCCAATCAATTGCAGCGTTACTTTTTCAGGCATCTCACTCATCGATAATATATCCACATAATCTGATGCGGGATTCGGGGAAATTTCAAATACCCCAGCGGGTAATATGGCTGGAACACTGGTAGATGCCTGACAGTCTGAAAAATATTTTTTTATGTAAGACCTTTGTGTGGCATTAGTTCCATGCATCGCATTCCCCTTTAGGTGCACTACATCCCCTGATAGGTAAGAAAATTCAGTAATCGATGGATCTCCCATCGTTACACCCGTCGCTAATATATTGTTCGTGTGTCCTTTATATTTCGCAATAGTCAATGCGGCCGTTTCCGCTGCTAAAAAACTCACTCCTACCACTGACGTTCCTCCCAAATATGGGATCAGATTATCGTTATCATTACTAATACTCAGATATTTTCTAGATTTTAAAGGGGTGGCCAATACATTGTATCCGCAAAAAGAACCAGATGGGTCCGTAGTACTTCCAGGCTTATAAAAATTCCCCGAATGATATTGGGGTTCATTCAAATGAGAAACGATAGCACAAATGATATCAATACCCGGATTTGTATTTTCTATAAATACCCGATTGGCAAGCCCTGCCCCATTTGACGAACCTAAAATCCTGATTTTATTAGGATTGACATTTGTATAGCCTTGAAGGTTATTTACCAAATCTTGAATCATTTCCACGTCAGGCGCGTCACTGTTTTCAGCGCAGATATTCCAGCTATTCTGATAACCACTGGGAGCCACCAGAATATGACACGACAAAGTAGATAAAAACTGGTTTACCATTCCTGGTCCATTACCACCGTTACCGTGAAGCAATATACAAACGGGAAAGCCACCCTGAGGGACGGCCCCTGTTGGAACAAAAATATTCATAGGGTAAGTATATCCATTAGGTTGTTGTGACCACGTTTTCTTGATAATTATACTTGTGGACGACGTCAAATTGCTTGAAGTTACCGTATTATTATTGTTAGTATTATTACTACTTGTCTTAAAACTGACTTCATTGCCATAAGCTGTCCCCGCACTATTTGTCGCGTAAGCACGGACAAAATAAGTGATGTTGGGAGAAAGAGATGTCAGAGAAGAGGAAAATGTGCCCGTTCCAGTCCCATTTGACGTCTTCGTCGATAGTGATATTACAGGTGTCGGATTGGTGGACCATACTACACCGCGGGCAGTCACCGTTGCCCCTCCGTCTGCACTCACATTCCCCCCGGAAGTGGCAGTCGTATTGCCTAAATTACTAACTTCAGAGGTGGAAAGAGTGGGAATTTGAGAGGTAACGGAACCATAAAAAAAGAAGAAAAAGAAAAGGGATGCTTGTTCGTCATTTACCCCTTCGTAATAGCCCAATGTAGAACGACTGCTATTCATAATTCTACCAGTTTCCCAATAACCGATAGTAGAACGGGAGCTATTCGTAACCCGTCCATTGTCGAGATATCCAATGGTTGAACGGGAGCTATTCATTACCCGTCCATTTGCAAAATAACCGATAGTTGATCGAGAACTATTCGTTATTCTTTCACCATCGATATAACCAAGGGTAGAGCGATTGCTCCCCATGACCCTACCATTTTCAATATATCCGATGGTTGAACGGGAACTATTTGTTAATCGTTGTGCATTTAAACCAATTACATTCAAACAAATAATAAAGGTTAAAATAAATATTTTCATCTTCTTAGATTAAGTAATTGGTAAAGTTTGAACGATAAAATCATTGAAAATCTTATGTTTCCATCTTAGGGTAAAGATAGGGAATAAATTTCTTTGTACATCGGATGCGAAAAAAATTCCTCTGTTGCTATCTGTGAAATATAAATTGGGATTGGACCATTTAATAATAATCATTTAAAATTTAAGTATCTCCATTTCCGTGAAATGCATTATTTTTTAGATTTGATACTGCATACAACGGAATCACTTTAACTTTTTCAAATTCGGAAAAATTTTCTAAAGAAACCCTTATGCCGAAGGTAGATTTCTTCTCTTCCATGAACAAATACATACTTTGCATAGCTCCCTTTGTACCCGCCTTTACTTCTATGGGTACAATGAACTCTTGATTTTGAATGACGTAATCAACTTCAGCCTGACTATTCTTAGCTTCTCTGTGCCAGTAATAAAGTCCCGTTCTTTCATAACAATGACTTGATTTAAGAAGTTCTAAACCAACGAATAACTCGGCGATATTGCCTTTGTTAATTACTTCAACATCATCATTCAGTAAAAGATCAGCCACTTTAAGACCTAATATTCGCTGATAAATTCCGGTGTCAAAAATCAATAATTTGGTTTTCTTCCCATTTATTTCGGCTCCCAAAGGTATCCCATTACTTGAAGAATGGGTGACCGGATACACTAATCCTGCCATTTCCAACAAATCAATCACCTGTTTGATGGCAACATTGTTTAAGGAGGTAAAATTATTGGTATATTTATATTTTGTACCCACTTGATTTACAATACTTTCAAATACTGCTTTGATACTTGATGGCGGAATTTTCTTTTTGTACTTTACAAAATCTGCTTGAATGGCGATGATTAAATCGTCCAATATACGTTGAACCTCCAACAAATCGCCCTTGGCAACATACGTTTGAACAGCCTGGGGCATACCTCCAATAATCAAAAATTTCTTTAAATAAATTTTTAATTTTTCATGCAATACAGGAGGTATTGGTTTTGAGGGATTTGATTGCTGCAACATATTTACCAAACGATTTTCATTTAGAGCACCTAAAAATTCAATAAATGAAAATGGGTACATAAATAAAGATCGAACTCTTCCTACACCAAACGAAGGTAACTCCGCCAGAGCAAACTCCAATAATGAGCCTGCAGCAATTACATGTAAGTTTGGTTTTTTTTCATAAAAATACCGAAGTTTAGAAATAGCAGGTAAACAAGCTTGTATTTCATCTAGAAAAAGCAGCGTTTTACCTTCAATGATTTCCGTTTGAGTTATAATGGCGAGTTGTTCTAATACATCGTGAACATCAGACGTTTTTTCGAATAATTGTTGGTATAAGGTTTGTTCGTCAAAATTGATTTCGATAAAATAATCGAAATGTTTGGAGAAGTTTCTGATTGCCGTGGATTTACCAACCTGACGTGCACCTCTAACGAGCAGTGGTTTTCTTGACGGTGTCCTAAACCATTCCATCAATTCAGTGTCTATTTTCCTTTCAATGTACATCGGCAACCATCCAAATTGAATATTAGAGAATATAAATATACAAAATACAAATCAATAAAGTGCTAATATTTACAAAAAACAAGACCAATGACTGGTTAAAATTGATAAAAAACAAGACCGATAAGAGGAATGAAGCTAATATTTACCTCTTTGGCTTGCGGATTGCATATAAACATCAAACACCGTATTTTGTCAAAATACAGTTTTAGTGGCTGTAATTTTTTTTAAAGATGTTTTTTTATTTCAATTAAAAATTCATTTAATTTGTTAATTAAAGGTTTTGTTAATTCTTCATTATAATCAAATAGTTTAGAAAAAAGTTTGCCTGATTCTTTATCAATTATCCCAGTTTTAACAAAAATTAATCCAAATTGGGTTCTCGCGCCATCATGTGTTTGAGTAGAAATATTGTTTTTAATCAGTAGTGCGATTACAGCATAAAAGCAAGCATAATACAATCGATTTATTACTGCGTTCCACCTTTCTTCTTTTGCTAGAATCAAGGCTTCTTAATATGACTCCTCTGCACGATGGAATCTGTAATTCACATATTCTTCCCGATTTGAAATAATCATAATCTGATTCCCTCCTTTTTAACGTTATCATATAATGGCGAATAAATTAAAGTATTTTGCCAGTAATCTTTAGGGTAAATAAATTTCGTTGGTAACTTTAGTGTCATTCACGAGAATGAGAGTATCCCAATCAGAATTTGGTTTTGAATCTCCTCTGGCTCTTGAACCAAATAAATATGCCTCAGCTAGTGGATCATTATCATGAATCGTTTTCGCAATTTTACTTACTATTAAGTTACTTAGCATTTTACTTGACATTTTATCAAAAATACAAACTCTTTTGTGAAAAAATCTCATCAGATATAAACCCAATTGCCCATAATAGTTTGTAGATCAAGAAGCAGGAGAATTTTACCTCCGAATACCCTTATTATTCGCAAAAAAGCAAATAAAAAATACACTAATAATAAAATGACCTTTTTAAATTACGCGAGTAGAAGATGAAAAAAGAAGTATTAAAGGTGAAATTCCAAACGATTCAGGTCCCTTGGTTCTTGTTTTATTGTTTGAAATAGAAATAATTTTTCGTATTATTACAAGGAAACTTAATCCTGGATGTCATGGTTAGACGACAGTTCATACAATATTTAACGCTATTAGGTGCTTCTCCGTGTTTCGACTTTGGATATTTAGCTTCCTTGAAGCATAAAAAATATAGAATAGGCGTCTGTGATTGGTCGTTGGGTCAAAATTCAAAATTAGCTGCGTTCGACGTGGCTAAATCCATCGGTTTAGATGGTATTCAAGTAAATTTAGGCACCCGACAAGATGGCATGCACTTGCGAAATAAAAACACGCAAATTCAATTTCGTGACAAAGCAAAAGAAACGGGTATAGCCATCTCCTCCATGGCCATAGGAGAACTAAACAATGTTCCGTATAAATCAGATAATCAAACAGATGCATGGGTTTTTGATGCAATCGATGCCGCTACATTTTTCAATGTTGAAGTAGTATTATTGGCATTTTTTTCTAAAAACGACCTGAGAAATGATGCTAAAGGCGTGGATACTGTGATTCAAAAATTAAAACAAGTGATGCCTTATGCTGAAAAAAACAAGATTACCCTGGGCATAGAATCCTATCTTACAGCAGAGGAGCATCTTGATATCATGGAAAAGGTGGGTTCCAATAATTTAAAGGTTTATTACGATTTTAGGAATGCACAGGATGCAGGAAATGATATTTATCATGAAATCAAACTTTTGGGAAATAAAAATATTTGTGAGCTTCACCTTAAAGAAAATGGCGCCTTTCTTGGAAAAGCCGATATCGATTGGGTCAAGGTTTCTTATGCTTTAAATGATATTAACTTTCAGCATACTAAATGGATGCACATCGAAGGGGCTTTACCTCCTAAATATGATTTTATACATGGACATCAACAAAATCTGACTTTCCTAAATAGTATTTTCAATGCTTAAATATTTTAAAATTTTAAAGCTGGGATTATTAAGTGCCCTGTTACTCTCACTGGATAAAAATCCGTTTCAGCTTGCCAATGAATATCCCCTTGATTTATATCTACCCGATGATTTAGAAGTTACTCTTTGGGCAGAATCCCCGATGCTTTATAACCCAAGTAATATGGACACCGATGCTAAAGGGAGGATATGGGTCACAGAAGCTGTAAATTATAGAAAGTTCAATCGGGAGGGAAAACCTTTTTTACATAGAGAAGAGGGAGATAGAATTGTTATTTTAACCGATAGCGATCAGGATGGCAAAGCAGATCAATCCAAAGTTTTTGTGCAAGATAAAGATCTCATCAGTCCAATGGGTATTGCCGTTATTGGAAATGTAGTGCTGGTCTCTTGCTCACCTCACTTGATTAAATATACAGATACCGACGGGGATGATAAACCAGATAAAAAAGAAATTTTATTGACTGGTTTTGGAGGTTTAGATCACGATCATTCTTTGCATAGTGTCATAACAGGTCCAGATGGTGCCTATTATTTTAACGTGGGAAACGCAGGCCCACATGAAGTTACAGATAAATCTGGATTTACTTTACGTTCGGGAAGTTTATATACAGGTGGATCACCCTATAATCTTCAAAATCAAGGAAATCAAAAAAGTGATGATGGGAAAATTTGGGTTGGAGGGCTACAATTGAAAATGAATGAAGATGCCACTGGATTAAAAGTTTTAGCTCATAATTTTCGAAATTCTTTTGAAACCTATGTGGATGGAATGGGTAATATGTGGCAAAATGATAATGACGATCAAGTAGTTACATGCCGGGTTTCCTGGTTGGCAGAAGGCGGAAATGCAGGCTTTTTTAGTGAGGATGGTACACGTTACTGGAATGCAGACCATAGGCCTAACCAGACCATGTGGCAAGCGCATTGGCACCAAAATGACCCTGGAGTTATGCCTGCCGGTGATAATACCGGCGCCGGCTCCCCAACCGGCATGTTGAGAATAGAAGGCGATGACCTGGGTGTAAAATATAGAGGCATGGTGCTAAGTTGTGATGCAGGTAGAAATGTACTCTTTGGTTATCAACCGTATAAATCTGGTTCCGGCTATCATTTGGCTGGAAAAAAATCTATATTTTTAAGTTCAAATAAGGAGGATGATCCTACCTACGAATGGAATAATAAAGCTTTTTTTGAGAATAAATCAAAATGGTTCCGACCCTCAGACGCACTCATCGGTACAGATGGCGCATTGTATGTTGCCGATTGGTTCGATGCTGTGGTTGGTGGCCATCAGGTAAAAGATGAAAAGGCTTATGGTCGAATTTACCGAATTACCCCTAAAAGAAAAAAAGTAAAAACGCCAACTTTAGATTTTACTACGCAAAAAGGTTTAATGATTGCTTTCAATAATCCTGCCGTCAATGTTAGAAATCAGGCTTTTAATGCCCTGAAAAGAAATGAATCATCTGCCTTTGAAGCTGCCCTCTCATGGGTCGAAAACAAAAATCCTTTCACCTCGGCCAGAGCCTATTACCTGATGGGATATTCAGGTGTCAGAGGCATCGATTTTTTGATAAATAAACTTAAAAACGGAAATGAAGATCAAAAAATAGTAGCTTTTAGAGCGCTTCGATCCGTTTTACCAGCAGATCATCTTTTGGAAACTATCAAAACGATGCCCTCTCAAAGTTCCTCTTTTCTGCGTCGTGAGATCCTTTTAGCATTAGAAAAAGAAGCATATAGTACCAAAAATGCTATCCTTCCGTCTTTACTTTTACCTTACCAGGATGCCTATTTCAACAATGCAGTAAAGCTTGTTTTAGGCGAGGAAAATGTAGATCTTTTTTACAAACAAAACAAGGAACTTTTAAAACAGGAAGGATACTTTGATCTCTTATTTACTTTGCACCCGGATAACGCATTGGATTTTTTCACAAGCATAGTCCTTGATGCCGAAAGCACCCTTGAAAAACGGAAAAAAGCGCTTACTGCCATTGGATTTATGCATTCCAGGGAGGCCGTTCAAGCCGTTTTAACCTTCAAAACGAACGCTAACCAATCCATCGTAGAGGAAGCCAGTTATTGGTTAGTTTTCAGAAGTTCTAATTTGTGGAGCCAACTCCATGATTGGTCAGACGACGCCGACGCACTGGCAAAGCAAAAAATCCTTTTTAAAATGCTTGCCTATAAAGAAAAAGTGCAAAATGCAAATATTGCTTTTGGAGATCGGAAAAATACTGCTTTATCCATGGCAAAAAATGAGGTAGGCGCTCAAATTCTCCTTGATTTATTGAAGAAAAACATCCTAACTGGGGCGCTTGCAGATTCCTCCAGGATGGCACTTTTGGCCAGTGATTTACCAGCCATCCGACTGCAGGCACAAAGCTTAAATCAAATGGAAAATGAAAATTTATCCTTTCCCCAGGCAGAAATTTTTGGTTTAGTTTCTAATACAGCGGCAGGAAAGGAGGTATTTAACACCAAATGCGTCCAATGTCACCAAATGGATCTATTGGGAATGCATATAGGTCCTAATCTTACACATATTAGCTCTAAACTCGATAAAGTAGGTCTTTATGAAGCCATCGTTTATCCGAACTCTTCCATTGTATTTGGCTATGAGGCTTTCAATATTGAAATGAAAGATGAAAACAGGTATTATGGCTTTTTACTTTCTGAAAATGAAAACAACCTAACCATTAAAGACTTAGCAGGCAAACAAATAGTGCTAAAAAAGTCGGAGGTAAAATCAAAAGTAAAAGAAACCAAAAGTTTGATGCCAGCTGCAAAATCACTGAATATTAGTCATCAGGAATTGGCAGATTTACTGGCATATCTGAGTACTTCAAAAATTTAACAGGATATACGAAAATTAAGGTTTTGACCCGATATGGCGTGTTATGAAGATGGCCGGGCTTTGCACTATGCCTCTTTGTGTTTATACGAAGGAATACATTTAATTCCTTTTTCGTGTATTTTTCCTGCATTTTGACAGCAGATAAAAGATTCTTTTTTCGGTTTCCTTTGCGGCCGACACTATAATTGCTTTATGTTCATTATCAATGATTTGAATTTGTGGGTTCGCCGAACCCACAATTGATAATCCATCCTTTTTACTCTCGATTCCTATGCAAGAATAGGCAATAAAAATTAGGCAAAAATATAAATAGATTATCGAAACTTGCAAAAAATACAAGTTTCGATAATATTAAAGACAGTTGTTAATTTATTGTCTGTTTTTCTGTTTCATTGTATTTAACCAATCTATGATACAATAATACCTCGATGAGCAAATATTTCATTTTCAAACAACGAATTGTTTGATTTTTAAAGAAAATTTGAACATTTAAAAGAAACAACCTTTAGATGGTGGCTTTATAAATAGGTGAAGTTAATTCAGCAAATCTGCTACCTTCAAGTTCAAACTGAATATTTTTAATACCAACTATTGCATCTTCAGAAAAAAAGTAAATATTTTGATCTGGATATAAAGCTATGAAATTGTTTGTAAAATTATT
Source organism: Saprospiraceae bacterium (assembly GCA_030728245.1). Taxonomy (GTDB): domain Bacteria; phylum Bacteroidota; class Bacteroidia; order Chitinophagales; family Saprospiraceae; genus BJGN01. The sequence continues at coordinate 28,964 of JANQZX010000046.1, forward strand.
TTCCCATTCGATATAATCGTTTTTTAATTGATAAATATGCTTTGGGATTATTTCTACACAATGAACATTAGCGTTAATATCAAATTCATACCTTACACGAGTCTTAGGAAATAAAGTGACAAAGCCGTTTAATGCTTCTTTAATTAAACTTGTAGCTTCTAAACTGTTCATATACATTTTTTTAAAATATTTAGTGCAGATTTAGATAACAATATTGACTCATTACTTTTCTTGAAATCAATTAATATTTCTTCATAATCAGCAATTACTCTTAACCTTTTTAACTGTAAAATATCTCTATTAAAAACTCTACCATTTTGTGATTTGCTCTGAATAAATATTTTTATTTGATTTATCAACACTTCGTGAGAACCTTGACTGGAAATATTATTTAAATTTCTTAAATCATTTTCTGATCTCCCCATTTAATTCAACCATGTGTATTTCATTAGTTGAATGCAACTGTAATAAGCGCAGTGAACAACAGAAGAATAATAGTTGTTTTTGTGCAAAAGCTCTGCAGCACCTAAATTTAATTCTGATTTGTTTTTTAAGTGCCCCATAAAAATTGTACCACTGAAAATGCTTGTCTGTAAATTTACAATAAAATAATTAGAGAAGCAAATATGCCTTAAACAGTCCCCAAAAACAGGACAATGAATTATTTTTAATTTGTTTCAAGTAACCAATTAAATACATTCAAATGTTTTATTCCACTTCGATTTTGGGTAAATCCGTCTGTAGTAAGTAGAAATTTTGGATAGTTATCGTTTATTTTTTCTAATGCTCCAAACTCACGTTCTACCGTCTTTTCATCGGTCATTTGCCAAGCCACTTGATAATATTCAATATCGCCTGTTTTGGTTTTACAGACAAAGTCCACTTCGCTGTTTCGGCTTGAGCCTGTCCAGATTTTATTCCCTCTACGAAGCAGTTCCAAATAAACAACATTTTCTAAAATATGACCTCTATCGGTGGTGCGTTCTTTGCCTGCGAAAATATTGAGTAAACCCAAATCTACCAGGTAATACTTTTCCTGGGTTGCTAATTGTTTTCTGCCTTTTAGGTCAAAGCGGTTTACCTTGTAAAACACAAAACTTGCGCACAAATATTCCAAATATTTTTCAACGGTGGAGTGATGTACACCTTGTCCGTCTTGTTTTAAGGTAGTTGAAATATTGTTTGGAGAAAGGGCATTTCCAATGTTGGATGCTACAAATTTCATGATATTTTCAAAAGCCCGTTTGTCGTTTATTTGGTGTCGTTGTGTGATGTCTTTTTCTACAATGGTAGTATAAATAGCTTCCAAATATTCGTGAATTTTATCATAACCTTCTTCACGCAATTCAACACCTTTCGGTAACGATGTCTCATTTATATAATCGAAAAATAAAGATTCATAATTCAAATATTTATTTATTGTGTCAATACTTCTTGCTGTTAAGTATTCATAGAACGAAAAGGGTAAAATAGAAATTTCAATATAGCGACCGCTCAATAACGTAGCTAATTCTCCTGACAATAAAAAAGCGTTTGACCCTGTGATGTAAACGTCCACATTTTTTGAAGCAAAAAGTCCGTCCACCAGTTTTTCAAAAAATGGAATATTTTGAACTTCGTCCAAAAAAACATAGTTGGGCTTATCTGACTGTAGCTTCCTTTTTATATCAAAATAAATATCGTCCCAATTTTTGTTGACAAAATTTTCAGGTAATTCAAAATTGTAAAATTGAATTTGCCTTTTTCCTATATCAAGTTTAAGCAAAGCTTCACGATATAATTCCAAAAGTGTGGATTTACCGGACCTACGTAATCCACTAACTACTTTTATGAGGTCTTTATCTTTATAAGACAGTAGTTTGCCAATGTATTCCTTTCTGTTCGTGTAATTTTCCATCAGGTAAAAATACAAATATATTATCGAAACTTGCAAAAAATACAAGTTTCGATAATTAAGAGACTGAAATGATAGAATCTATTGAGCAAATAAACTCATCATTTACAAAAATAGGCTTGCCAACCATCGTTTTTGAAAAGCTCCCAAGCAGGCGTATGTTATTGTTTTGTTTTAATAAAAAAAGAAGAAAAAGAAGAGAGCGGCATGAACGCCTTTGACCCCTTCATAATAACCCATTGTAGAACGATTGCCGTTTAGAATTCTACCATTTTCCCAATACCCAATGGTGGAACGGGAGCTATTCATTACCCTTCCGTTTTCTATGTAACCGATGGTCGAACGGGAACCATTTAAAACCCGACCGTTGTCAAAATACCCCATAATAGAGCGGGAACCGTTCATAATTCGATCATTTTCCATGTATCCAATGGTTGAGCGATTACTGTCCGTGACTCTGCCGTTTTCAATATATCCAACCGTTGAACGCGAGCCATCTGTCAATCGCTGTGCATTTAATCCGCTAAGGGTCAGGCAAATAATAAAGGTTAAAAAAGTGATTTTCATGATTAATGTTTTAAATATCCTTCACACAATTTTCGTCAAACTTGTTCATTATTTCAATGTATTCCACGGGTAGTTTATCCACCACAAAGTCCATAATTTCTTGGGGAATATGCTTGTAGTAAGCTGATGCCATTCCTCCTGTTATACAAGCGAGGGTATCGCTGTCTCCTCCAATCGATATGGCCAGTCGAATGGCATTTTCATAGTCTGTACTTTCAAGAAACGCCACAATAGCTTGTGGAACAGTACCTTGACAAGTTTCATCAAAGGGGTAAGTTGGCCGTATTTCCTCAAGGGTAAAGTCAAGATTATAATCAAAAGTCTGGACTATAAAGTCTTTGATTTCTTGCTTTGATTTTCCTTGTCTTGCCAGAAATATTGCCGTTGCTGTTGCTTGAGCGCCTTTTATCCCCTCCGGATGGTTATGTGACACCTCCGCCGACTGTTTAGCCACTTCCATTACGGTTTCAAGGTCATTATATGCAAAACCCACAGCACTTGCTCTCATTGCAGAACCATTCCCATAGCTACCGTAAGGCTTTAGGCTGTCTTCCATCAGCCAAAGCCTGAAACTACCGCCATAACCACGACCAGGATACTTTCTGCCGTATTCCCATATTGTTCTGGCAAAATCCCTCTTGTTCAGAATGCAGTCAGCGACGGCAATGGTTAAAACCGAGTCGTCTGTAAAAAAACACTCAGGATTAAATAAGTCAAAGTCAGTAGTTTTTACATTATCCCATTCAAATACAGAGCCAATAACGTCTCCAATAACTGCACCGATGATTGTGTTTGAATTTGAAGTCATAATTTTTTGAATTAGTTTAAGTTAAAAAAATCTTATATTCAAGGCACAAAAGAAACTTTAAAGTTAACGGCGTGTATGCCTACCACTTTTTTTTTAGATTGAAGACTTTGAGAAATAATTGATTGAGGGTTTCCTTTTTTAAATTTAATGGACATTCAGTTCTGCTTTGTAAAATGATTTCATTGTATTCTTTGAAATTATTTTTTCACATCTGTCAGCAGGTCCCAAACCTTGTCTTGCTTCACACCAGGGTAGTTCGCTATGAGTAGCATTTTCTAATTCTAACCCTGTCCATGCTGATAATTCGTTAAGAACATCAATAATTAATTGGGATTGGTCAGAACTTAACAAATTATTTAATTCCGCTTCGGGGTTATTTGTACCCGCGAAGCCTAAATCAACATAAAGAACTGAACTATCTTTTAAGCTATCATATACCTCCCTACAAACAGGTCCGTGCACCCATGCTTCAAATTCTTCAGGAATTAGATTGTCATCAAAATATGCCAAATGGTAACTTTCGCAGTAATAAAGTAGTTTTTGAAGTTTCAAATGAGACATAGGACCATATTTCTGCAAAATATAATCAGCGAGCATTTGGGCATTTACCTTTCCCAGATTCTTTATTGATTCCATTTTGCGAATGTAGTGTAAATAATAAGAAGAATCAATTCGGTCTGTCTATTTTTCTGAAAAACAGTAAGTTTTCATCACAGCTAAACATAAATGTGACTTTATCTGGCATA
>JANQZX010000047.1 GCA_030728245.1 Saprospiraceae bacterium
GAAAAAGAGTCCAGAATTTCAACATTGGCTCTGACTTCCATTTTATGCCCCAATAAGTAAATGCTTTTGTTGCCAGCTCTTAATTTTCCACCCGGCGTAAAAGGCGAGCAATATCCAACAATCAAAATAGTATTATTTGGGTTTTCAATATTGTGTGCCACATGGTGTTTTATCCTTCCCGCATTAATCATTCCCGAGGCACTAATAATAATCGCAGGCCCTTTTAGCTCATTTAGAGCCATTGAATCGGCTTGTTTACGCAAGTATTTTAGCCTTTTAAAACCAAACGGATTTTCATCAAGGAGTAAATATTCAGTCAAATCCTCATCGAAACATTCGGGATGAGAGGCATACACCATCGTTGCATTGACTGCTAAAGGACTATCGACAAATACGGGTACCTGTGGTAATTTTCCTTCATTTTCCAGCTGATCCAGGATGAATAAGAGTTCCTGAGTTCTTCCAACACTAAAAGCGGGAATAATTACTTTTCCTCCCTTTTCAACACAGGTTTCGGTTAAAATCTGCAGAAATCTTTCTCTTTCCTTAGGATTAGAGTCGTGTTCTTTATTGCCGTAGGTTGATTCAGATATCAAGAAATCAACGGGAGGCAAAGGTTTAGGATTCCTTAAAATAGGTCGTTCGGGTCTGCCAATATCCCCTGTAAAGCCTAATAATTTTTCCTCTTTATTTTCAATGATACGCAGGGTTACTCCGGCACTTCCGAGTATATGACCTGCATCGGAAAATTGAAAAGAGACCTGTTCATTGATGTTTATCCAACGATCGTAACTAACCGTGACAAATTGTTCTAAAGCTATGGGTACATCTTTGCTTCTATACAAAGGCTCTTGAAAATCACGATCTTGATAACCAGCATTCCGAGATTTTTTCTTATGAAAAAACTCAGCATCTTTTTCTTGAATAAAGGCACTGTCCAATAATAGAATATGAGCAAGATCTCGCGTGGCATGAGTACAATATATATTGCCCTTAAATCCGTCTTTTACTAATTTAGGAATTCTTCCGCAATGGTCAATATGGGCATGAGAAAGTATAAGGCAATTGATAGACTGTGGGTCGAATAACCATTCCTGATTGAAATTTTCCATGTCGGGGCGATTTCCCTGGTATAAACCGCAATCTAGTAAAATGGTAAACCCACTGTCCAACGTAACCAAATGACTACTCCCGGTTACGTCCTGAACACCGCCACAAAAGGTTAATTTCATGATTTTTTATTTAATCCAATATACGATATTTTTCAAGGTATATGGTATAAATGGCCATCTTATTTATTTAATCGTAGCAATCCATCTTTTGCCTCTTTATAATCTGGGGCTAATCGAAGGGCTAATTGGTAATGTTTCCTAGCTTTTTGATTATCTCCTAACCATTCAGCACTTAATCCGCAATAAAATTGCCCCTCGATGAGGAGCGGATTCAATGAAATGGCCTGATCAAATTGGCTTGATGCCTGTTCAATGGAATCTACATCGAGAAGGATTAAGCCTGCATTGAAAAAGGGATCTGCATTTTCTGGTTCAATACTTTGCAATTTTCTAAAAATACGAAGAGCGGAAAGTAAATCATTATTTTTAGCCAGAAAATTAGCTTTGGCCATTAAAGCCTGTTTATTGGAAGGGTTCCTCTGAAGGGCTGTCTCATAATACCTTTTTGCTATAGAATTTCCCTTCGCCTCTTGAAGCTGACCTAAAATAATCCATGCATCTTCAATATCAGCATCCCCCTCTATCGCCTCCTGTAAACTATTTATGGCCCTGGCAGTATCACCTATTTCTTTGAAATATATACCCGTTAAAAAAGCGGTTTCCGGCATACCTTCTCCAATATTTCTTGCTTTTTCCAACGTTTTGAATCCTTCGTCATATTGTTTTAGAATAAGCTGAAGTTTGGCAAGATGCCTCATGGTTGGTGCTGAATTGGGAAATTTTTCAGTAGCTTTTATTAAAATTTGAAGTGCTTCATAAGATTTAAAATAGGCTAAATAGGTGTCAGATAGCTTATGTAGGGCTTCCGGATGGGTTGAGTCTAATTTCCATGCTTGCATAAAATCAAGAACTGCCTCCTCAAATTTTTCATTTTCAAGGTAAAAACTACCCCTGATAAGGTATAAACTGTCTTCGTCAGGGGTAGTTCCGATAGCCTCGTTCATATTTTTAAGGGTATGGTCAAAACCTGACGGAGAATTATCTACAAAGGGCTTATCGTTATTTTTACAACCATATAAAAATAATATAGCTGGTAAAATAAACTTGCTTAGGCCTTTTTCCATTTTAACTATATTGAACATTGAATTAATTTAAATTATGGACAGCAAATTACAGCAATTTCTAAGATTTATATCTGTTATCACACTGATCCTATGTATAAAAAATAATTCAGCCATCGCACAGGTTCTTGATATACCTTATCAAATGTCTATCAAAGGGGACATTGAGGTGATGTCGTTTTTTAAAAATACGGGTGGCGATACACTTATGGCGGGAAATTATAGAGGTTCCTGGAATGATATGAATAGGTTATGGACGTCTGCTGGCGAAAATGATCTGTTTTTAGGCAAATGGATGCAAGGTCAGTTCAAGGTCTTACTCTCTTGGGGAGGTACGAGAAATGATGTTTTGTTCGATGCAAAAAATCTGGCAAATGGTGATGTTATTCTGTCGGGAAGTTTTACCGAACGAATACAGATAAACCAACAAATATTTACAACAAAGGGAAATTCAAAAGCTATTTTTATAGCCAGAATAAATGAGAAAGGTGACTTACTATGGATCTCTCTTTTTCAAGGAAGTAGCTGGCAAGAGTGGGGTCAAATGTATTTGGACGAAACGGCTAATGAACTTATTTTATGTGGTAGTTTTCAAGATAGTTTAACTTTTGATAGCGGACAAACTCTTTATGGTACAGGGGAATCATCGGTTTTTACGGGAATTTTTTCTCTGAATACAGGAAAAGTAAAACAATTGAGGGCTTTTTCCGGTAGCTTCCCGAACAATCAAATGCAAGCCATTTCTTTATTTATACGCGGGAATTCAATAGGAATTGCGGGTAATTTTGATCGGGATGTTTTAGTCGATTCACTATCTGTTATAGCTTCAACCCGCGATTGGGATGTTTTTTTAGTGTATCTGAGAAGAGAAGATTTAAGGGCAGAAAAACTGGTGAAATTTGGGGGTGTTTATGAGCAAAGATTACTAACCTCCTTTATGGATGTTAAAAACGGTGATATTTATCTGTCCGGTTCTCTTGCGGGAGTAATGAAGATAGGGGAGAATACAACCTTACAATCACAAGACGGATTATCAGATATTTTTTTATTGAAAATAGCTTTTGGAGGCAATGCACATTGGGCTACTATGTTAGGTGGTGAGAATGTCCAGGCTCCTTTAGCTGTGCATAAAACCGATGGAAACGTTTGGTTAAGTGGATATTCTTTAGGAAAACTACGTTGGCAGGGTGCCTTAACAGAAACATTTTCATCCTTTCATTCCTATATTTCAACGTGGACTTCAGAAGACGGAAAGCCTCAGGATATGTTAACATTTTCGGGAGACGGAAATGTATTTCCTTCTCAGTTCAGGCAGTTTGACGGTCATTCTTTGTTATTTTCTGGTTCCTATCGTGGTAAAGTATCCATAGCAAATGTCAATTTACCCTTTTCTTCTAACTATAGTGGGTTTTTGGGTTTTATCCCTTTATCGGTCACTCGTCTTACAGAGAAATGGGAGGTTCCCCCATTTAATTTATTCCCAAATCCAGGAGATGGTCGCTTATATTTAAATGGTATTTCAGAAAATGGAGAGGTTTCCATTTGGTTTGGCGAAAAAAATGTTTACCGTGGACTTATTAATAAGGGAGATAATTTTGTCTCTTTGCCTTCCTCATTGCCTAAGGGAACCTATCATATTGTTGTTACCCTTGCCGATGGTCGTATGCAAACTAGGAAGTACCTAAAAATTTGAAAAAGGTCATTCTAAGGGTTAAAGCTTTTAAACAAGGTTTGAAATAGATTGAATTTCTTTAGGTATTTATCTGAAAAAGAAGGAATATAGATAGAATATTGATTTAAAAAATTAATCTTTTAAAAATTATGGCATAATTCAAAAGATATCGATTATTTTTGTCGTTCTTATTAAAAACAAATGACAATGATTAGAATATTTTTGTTTTCCCTACTTATAGTTTCCTCTGTTGGACTAAATGCTCAGCGTTATGGCCACATGAACTTCAATGCTTTTTTGACTTCATTAACAGACACCCGCAAGGCAGACATTGATTTGGAGGAATACCAAAACACCCTGGTAGCTGAAGGTCAGGCGATGGCTGAGAAATTTAAAAATAATTATATTGCCTTTATGAAGGAGCAGCAATCTGGTAATCTTTCTCCAATAAAGGAAAAAGAGCAACAGGAGTTACTTCAAAAAGAACAAGAAGGAATTCAGGCTTTTGAACAACAAATACAACAAAAACTCCAGGTGAAAAGAGAGGAACTGTTAAAACCTATTGTGGACAAAATAACTGCAAAAATTAAAGAGGTTTGTACAGAAAATAAGTTCGTTATGGTTTTTGATACGAGTTCTTTTAATGCTCTTTTGTTTACCCCTGATTCAGAGGATATTACAGCGCTTGTAAGAACAAAAATGTTGGTTATTCCTGCAACGAAATAATATAATTATACTTTATGAAATATGAAAAAGGGCGAAATGAAATCCATTTCGCCCTTTTTGTATTCTTTACAGTGTGATTTTTTACCAAATCAGGTTTTCTTAATTTATTTTGACCATTAAGTCCTTATAATTGACCTTACTATTAGGGTCATGGCCTTGAATAGCAATGGTTCCACTACTTAAAATTCTTTGAAGTTGGCCTTCTTTTCTCAGAGGTGTTTTAGGTTCTGTATAATCAACGATAGTAACGCCATTTATTTGTGTTATGATTCGTTTCCCCTTAACGATAACATGTAGTTCAAACCATTCATTATCGGGGGTATTTACTTCAGCAACATCCACTATATTGTATAGACTGGCCGTTCTCCTCCAGTCACTTTGGGAATTATTAACTTGTATTTCGTACCCTTTTGCCGGCCATGCTTTTTCCAAAAACTCGGTATGAATATAAAGACCAGAATTAGCCTGAGGAAAAGTCATAATCTGCACTTTTAATTCAAAATCTTTGAAATTATGATTTGCAAGAGGTCCGTCGTAAAAAAGGTGAGCTCTTGGGCCATGAACCGTTAAGGCTCCTTCCGTCAGATTGAAAGTTTCAGGATTTTCACTTACTTTCCATGCTTTTAAATGTTCTCCTTCGAACAATTTTACCCATTGAGCATTCATCGTCATATTTACACTGAATACGACCCAGAGGAGGAGCATTATTTTTTTCATTTTTTGTTTTTTAGGTTATTAAGTTATTAAATATAATTCTTTTGGATTAGAATAAGGTGAAATCATTCAATTATATTGGTAAAACGAAAACAAGGATATAAAACACGATGTAAATCTATGTTTTATATCCTTGTCAGGAAAACTTTAAATAGATAAAACTTAAGCTTTAGCGCTGGCTTCTTTAGAATTCATTTCCACGGTGAACTCGTCCACTAAAATTCTGCCACAATGCTCACAAGCCATAATATTTTTACAAGTAAAAATCTCTAATTTCACCTGCGGTGGAATTTTATTGAAACAACCTCCGCAGGAATCTCTTTGAATAGTTACCACGGCGAGACCATTTCTATAAGATTTTCTTATTTTGTCATAAGACTTTAGTAATCTTTCTTCGATACCATTTCTAGCTTTCACAGAGCGTTTACGAAGAGCATTTTCTTCGTCATTTGTTTTAGCTATAATATCGTCGAGTTCAATTTTTTTCTGCTCTAATTCTTTTTGTTTTACATCTCTTTTTGAAATACTGGTGGTCAGCGCTTCCTTTTTATTTTCAATTTCGATGGTAACATTCTTCTTCCTTCTTTCAGACAGCTGAATTTCAAGTTTTTGAAGTTCTAACTCTTTGGTAAGGGCTTCAAATTCTCTATTATTTTTAACGTTATCAAGTTGAGTTTGGTAACGGACAATTAAACTTTCAGATTCTTTAATAGATGCGTCATATTGAGCTGCATTGCGAATATGATCTTCAACAATGGATTTTGCTTTTTCGATACGCGTATCAAGGCCGACGATTTCATCTTCCAAGTCGCTTACCTCTATGGGTAATTCGCCTCTAAGTACGGCAATCTGGTCTATTTTAGAGTCTATTTGTTGAAGCTCGTAGAGCATTTTCAACTTTTCAGCTACTGTTTTTTCAACGGCCATGTTGGGCAGGTTTATGATATATTCGAAATTATTGGTGATAATACACCGGATTGGTAACTACGGTTGTGGACCGAATGGCAAAATTAGTAAATTTTTCAGAAATAATTTGCTTTATTAAGTTAACTGCACACACTTCTGATTCATAATGACCAATATCGGCGATTATAATTTTATTATTTGCTTCCTGAAACTGGTGGTATTTGTAATCTGAGGTGACAAATATATCTGCTTGTGCCTGAAGAGCGTCAGGTAATAAAAAGCTTCCACTCCCGCCACAGATAGCTACCTTATGAATTTTATCCTTGCAAAGAAAAGTATGCTTTATAACTTTGAGAGATAAGTTGTTTTTTAATAAATCTAAGAAATCTAAAGGAGTCATTGGCTGATCGAGATATCCAACCATGCCTGCGCCTACCAGATGTGAAGTGTTTTTTACCCCGGTAATTTCTTTAAAAGGAGTTTTACCTGTTGATGAATCAATAATATGGCATGCTTCGGAAAGCTGATGATTAAGAAGAACCATTGATAATTTACCCTCTGACATATTTGCCATACCAGCTTGATAATAAATAGAATGAGGCTTCAGTAAATTTATTTGAGGTAATATTGTATTTGCTTCATTCTCTGAAAGGACACATTGAAGCTGAGATAATAAACCCGGTTTTTCTTGCAGAATGGACCTATTATTAAGCCCAATAATTTTCGCTAAAGTTTCATTTATGCCTCTGTGATAGGCATTATCTAAATTGGTATGAATAACATATATGGCGATATCATTTTTTATGGCTTTAAGCAGTATATTTTCAACAAAACCTCCCTGGGATAATTTTTTTAATGGCTTAAAAATGATGGGGTGGTGTGAAACGATCAAATTAGCTCCATTTTGAATCGTTTCATTTATAACTTCGAGGGTCACGTCCAGGCAAGTCATAATACCTGTTATAACGGTTTGATGGTCGCCAACCAGAAGCCCACAATTATCATAATCTTCCTGCCAGCTTAAAGGAGCATGTGAAGAAAGAACACGAATAACGTCTTGTATTTTAGTTTGCATCCTTAGTCATTTTTATTAAGCATAAATTCGGCCATTTTTGTGGACGATATATCGGGCAACAGAGGAATCCGTACTACATCGCCCTTATTTTCCAAAACAAAAGCTGCCCCCGCTATATTTTCAAGGGTATAATCGCTGCCTTTTGCGAGAACGTCTGGAATAATGGCTCGAATTAAATTTTCAGGGTTTAATTCAGAGAAGGGAATGACCAGATCGACTGCTTGAAGGGAAGCCAAAACAAAAGCCCTTGAACTCAGTTTGTTAAAAGGCCGGTTATTTCCTTTTAGTTTGTGCACAGAGGAATCGTCATTCAGACCAACAATTAGTTTCGTTCCATATCTGGCAGCATCGACCAGAGAATGAGCGTGCCCGGCATGAAAAAGATCGAAACATCCGTTTGTAAATACAATTTTTTCTTTGTTATTCCTCCAAGTGGAAATTAGGTCGAGCGCATCTTCCAAATTGGACATTATTTTATTTTCAATATTTTCCTTTACACTCATGTTTATAAGGTAACCGTTGGCTTATAACCTCTATTTATTAGGGGTAAGCAGATGAGCGAAATAGCACCATACAGCAGAGTCCCCCCAATTTGAATGGTGAAAAAGGAAATATTGGCCCATGAAAAACCATCTTCAAAGCTAATACCATAAACAGCAAGGCCAATTTGAGTCATAAAATGGTAGGTTCCCATACCGCCTGGAGAAGGAACTACAATACCCCAACCACCCAGGATAAAAACGAACAATGCAGCTGAAACCGTTAAATTTTCAGTAATATGAAATGAAAGCAGGGTGAGGTAAGTCATTAAAAAATACATAGTCCATATAATGACAGTATGCAACAAAAACCGACTTTTACTGGGAATTTCTTTTATACTTTTTAGCCCACTGACAAATCCTTCGAATAGATGTCGGATGGTATTGAAAATAGACCAGGCACTCATTTTTTTTCTAAATTTCCAGGCTATCAGCGTCATAATAATCATTGCTGAAAGCAAGAAAACGAATAAGCCTATTTTCTCCCCAAAGCGTTCATTGGGATTAATGTATTTTACGGCGATGTCTGAAATTTTATCAAATTCGAGGATAAATCCTAACAGAGTAATAGCTAAAATCATGAAAAGATCAGCAATTCTGTCCACGACAATAGTACCGATCGCTTTTTCCACAGGGATTCTCTCATATTTGGCGATAGATCCGGCTCTGGCAACTTCTCCAAAACGGGGAAGGGCTAAATTTGCAAGATAACCTACTACGGTAGTAAAAAACGCATTGCTCAATTTTGGGTGATACCCCATGGGGTGTAACAACATTTTCCAGCGTATGGCCCTGCTAAGATTAGAAATACCGTAACAAAAAAGGCTTGCGTAAATCCACAAATAATTGACCCCTGAAAAATCATTTTTTAGTTTATCCCAAAGGCTACATTGGTCGGCTGGAATATTCTTTAAAGCACAATCTTCCAGATAAGCCTGCTGTTGATTGCTATACAAAAGCCAAAGTAACAGGAATCCAAAAGCAAAAAAAAGGACCAATTGCAGACCGGTCAACAATGTCTTTTTCATATAAACAGGTATCTAAATCTGGCTATTTATAGCACACAAATAGCAAATATAATGGAATAGCTAAAAGAGAGGGCATAGTTATGTTGTTATTTTTCCTTTTTGTCGTAAAATTTTCGTACTTTTGTGAATTATTTTGGAAATCTTCCCTAATAGAATAGTACAAAAGTAAGTCAATGGGTAAAATAAAAGTCTTGATTGTAACCCAAGAAATGGAACCTTATACGCTTGGTTCTGAAATTGCCAAACTTTCCAGGAAGTTGCCGCAATACCTTCAGGAAAAGGGAATGGAGGTAAGGGTTTTGATGCCTAAATTTGGATGTATTAATGAGCGAAGACATAGATTACACGAAGTGGTCCGCTTATCTGGTATGAATATTATCGTTGATGATGATGATTTTCCGTTGATTATAAAAGTTGCCTCGCTTCCGGACATCCGAATGCAGGTCTATTTTTTAGATAATGATGATTTCTTCAAAGGCAGAGAGATCTTTCACAATCTCAAAGAAGTGGAATATGATGATAATTCTGACAGAATGATTTTTTTCTGTAAAGGTGTCATTGAGACGGTAAGGAAATTTGGTTGGTCACCTGATATTGTACATTGCCAAGGGTGGATGACTAGTTTAGTTCCTTTTTACCTTAAAACGGCTTACAAAAATGACCCTCTTTTTAATAAAGTGAAAGTAGTTTATTCAGTTTTTAAAGATACCTTAGAGAAATCATTTGACTCTAAATTTTTTACAAAGGCAAGTATCAATAATTTGCAGGAGGCTGATCTTTCCGCTTTTCGCTTAGGGGATGAGGTGGTTTTGCATCAGGGAGCTATAGTTTATGCTGACGCTGTAATTCAGGCGGATGAGCTACTTGACGAGGCTCTACAAAGTGCCATTAACGAAATAAAGGATAAGCCTTTGTTAAAAATGGAAGGGGAGGATTTATTTTCAGGTGTTCCTGATTTTTACAGGGCAATGCTTCCGGAGGAAGAAAATTAGATTGCCAAACAACCCTAAGTATCTTTTTAACCTCTTTTTTCCTATTAACGAATTGTATGAAGATTAGTATTATGAAATATTTCAGGGATTTTGCCCTCTTTTCAATCGCTGCCCTTTTGTTGGGTGCTTGTAATGACTCTACTTCATTTGGCTTGGATCTTCTATCGGAAGATACCACAAAAGTTGGATTTTCAGATACTTTGCTTGTGCAGTCAACCACAGTGTCGGGTGATTTAGTCGAAGTCTATTCTCCTTTCACTGCAGCAAGTGCTTATTTATGTGGCCGGTTGAATGATCCTATTTTTGGTAAATCTGATGCTTCTATCTATATGCAGGTATTACCCCAACAAGGACTTTTTTATGATTTTAAAGATAAGGAGGTTGATTCTATTGTTTGGGTGTTGCCTTATGATACCACCGCTTTTTATGGAAATTTATCAGCGCCTATCACCTTTAATATCTATCCTTTGGCAGAGCAGATGGATAGGACCAATACCTATAATTCAAATACTAATTTTGCAACAGAAGCATTACCCATAGGTACTGTTACGGTTACGCCAACTTTTGCGTCCACCCAGGTTTTTGATTATCGACAGGGAACCACTGATACCTTGAGGTTTCCACAGATTAGAATACCTATTAGTAAAGCTACTTTTTTAAAGCCATTTGCTCAGGCGGATAGTACAAACTATATTTCTGATGCTGATTTCTTTAAACTTTTTAAGGGAGCTGTTTTGAGGCCTGCTGATAATGCACAGGCTATAGTGGGAATTAATCTTCAAAGTAATTATGCGGGTTTATATTTTTATTATAATGTATCTAAAGTACCAGGGCAATTTCAGTATGTGACCAATGGCTATTCTGCTAAATTATCTTCGTTTAGTCACGATTTATCGTCATCAAAGCTTAAAGCTACGCTTGATAAACCTTTTTCGGCTGACGGTTCTACTATATATACCCAGTCTATGGCTGGTGTTTTAGGTGCTATAAGAATCCCAGAAATTACGAAATTAAAAGGAAAAATAATCAATTTCGCAGAGTTGGAGCTTAACATTGAAGCTCTTAAAGAAGATAATACTACATATTTTCCCCCAGCTTCGCAAATTATTTTATTCTACAAAAATACGGCAGGGAACTATGTTGTTACTTCTGATGTATTGGTTGCTGGCGAGGAAGTTTTCAAGTTAGTTGGCGGAAATCCTGTATTCGCTGCAGACGGAAGTCCTGGTAAATACAGAGTTAATTTAAGCACGCATTTGAATAGGATGGTAGATGGAAAAGTACCTCCTGAAATTTATATTCGTGTTTTCCCCAGAAGTGAACGTGCCGCAAGATCTGTATTATATGGTGCGGGACACCCTCAGTATGGAGCTAAGTTAAAGGTAACCTTTACTGAGTTACCTAAATAGGTGGTTTATATTGTTATCTAAAGTTTCTGGACAAATTGAACCTGGTAAGCTCTTGGGCTTAAGAATTCTTTTTAAAGGTTTTAATTAAAATATTTGAAAATGATGTTCTTACATCAATGTCAGTGATATTTTTTAAAACTTTTTCAGCTGTATTTCCGACCAATTGGTATTTATTTTCACGGTGTAGTAAGTTCTAACCCCATATTATTATTCATCAAAAATAAATCTTAAAAATGCTTAAAGACGTATTTAAAAAATTTAAATAGACAGATAATAGTTATTAGTGTAAAATCGAATACTTCGTACATCCGAGACTGACATTTCACATTAAAAATGTGAATTATTTATTTAGACAAAATTATATTGAGCGTTTATTCTGACAGAAATGAGATAGCTTTTTGCCCCGTATCATATTTCCCAAGGATACCTAACTTCGGTAAGGGTTAATCCTTCGGCGGGCACTGATAACCCTTGTTTTATGAAACTTTGATTGTCGAGGGCGTATTCAAGTTCCCCGAGGCTCAATTTTCCTATACCAACTTGTATTAGTGCCCCTACAATTAATCGTACCATACCTCTTAGGAAGCGATTGGCAGAAATTTTATAGGTAGCTGATTGTTTTTCTTCATCGAAAACCCAGGTGCTTTCATAAATTTGGCAAATCATGCTTTGAGCGCTATGGCCTGTTTTACAAAATGGGGTAAAATCGTGGTATTTAGCTATTAATTGTGCTGCTTTTTGCATCAGTAAAAAGTCAGGTTTCAGGACAAAACCATATTTCCAGGTATTGTGAAGAACGAAAGGATTTTTTTGAAAGGTAATATGGTATTCATACGTTCTACGGCAAGCCTGGAAACGCGCATGCCTGGATAAGTCATCTTGAAGAATAAATTGTTTAATGGCTATATCCTTAGGGAGTAATCTATTGATAGTTTGTAAAAAATGAGTGGGAAGTTCTTTATCTATATCAAAATGACAGAAGTATTGACTGGCATGAACCCCAGTATCCGTTCTACCACAGCCAAAAACGGTTATAGTGTTACGCAAAACGGTTGAAAATGCATTTTCAACCGTTTCTTGAACACTTATTTTATTTGGTTGACGCTGCCAACCGTGGTAGTGAGTACCTAAGTACGAAAGTTCTACAAAATATCTTTTAACATCAGATGCCATAATTTGAACACTAGGCCGCGTGTTGGGAAGCTATTTTAGATCTGTTAAGTTTTTCCATGGCGTAGGAAAGATCCAGGTCAAAAGTTGTCTTGTCTTTTTGTGAGGGTAATTCGAACATAGCATCTGTTAGAATAGCTTCACAAATAGAACGAAGACCACGTGCACCTAGCTTGAATTCCATAGCTTTTGTGGCAATAAAAGAAATGACCTCGGCAGAAAAATTTAATTCCACTCCTTCATAACTAAATAATTTTTGGTACTGCTTTACCAAAGAATTTTTAGGTTCTGTCATTATCCTAACCAAGGCATCGTGATCTAATGGATCCAGATAGGTAAGAACAGGTAATCTGCCGATAAGCTCTGGAATAAGACCAAATGATTTTATGTCCTGCTGAGAAACGTATTGTAATAAATTTTCCTTGTCAAAAGATTTATCACCTTCCTTTTTGAAGCCTATTACCTGCGTGTTTACTCGTCGGGCAATAAGTTTTTCAATACCATCGAAAGCACCACCACAAATAAAAAGTATATTTTCAGAATTAACCTTCACCATTTTTTGCTCAGGATGCTTTCTGCCACCTTGAGGGGGAACATTTATATCGGTTCCTTCAAGCATTTTTAGTAAAGCCTGTTGAACGCCTTCACCAGAGACATCACGGGTAATAGAAGGATTATCACTTTTTCTGGCAATCTTATCTATTTCGTCTATATATACAATGCCTCTTTCTGCTGCGCTCACATTATAATCACAAACTTGAAGTAACCGGCTTAAAATACTCTCCACGTCTTCACCAACATACCCTGCTTCAGTAAAAACAGTAGCATCAACAATAGCGAAAGGAACATTTAGCATACGTGCTATAGTTTTAGCAAGTAAAGTTTTTCCTGTCCCTGTGCGACCAATAAGTAGAATGTTTGATTTTTCAATTTCAACATCATCTTGTTTCGGTTGTTGCAATCTTTTATAGTGATTGTAAACAGCAACGGAAAGATACTTTTTTGCTTCATCCTGACCGATAATATACTGGTCCAACTTCGCTTTCATCTCCATAGGAGAAAGAATATGATTATCAGAAGAATCTTGCTTATCTGAAGAGAGATTAGAATTTCCCGCTCCCTTCGTACGCACGCCATTTTTCATGCCACCATAGAGTTCTTCCTGAACTATATCATGCGCTTGCTCAACACATACTTCACACACATGGGCATTGATACCCGCTATGAGCATAAGAGTCTCCGACTTATCTTTTCCACAAAATGAACAGTGGATCGATGTTTTATTTTTTGCCATTTATTTCAATGAAGAATTAAGCTTCTTTCTTTTTTTCTTTGTTGCTTTTATCCAGGACCTCGTCTAATAATCCGTAAGCTACCGCTTCTTTGGAGGTCATCCAATTATCTCTGTCACAGTCCTTTTCAATAGTTTCATAGGACTGACCTGTATGATTGCTAAGGATATCGTATAATGATTTTTGTTGCTCTTTAACTAAAGTGTAGTAAATCTCCATATCAGATACCTGGCCTTGCATGCCACCTAATGGTTGGTGAATCATAACACGGCTGTGTGGAAGACCTGATCTTTTTCCTTTGGTACCTGCAGCCAGAAGCACGGCACCCATTGACGCTGCCATACCTGTGCAGATAGTTGCTACGTCAGGGCTAATATACTGCATGGTATCATAAATTCCCAAACCAGCTATAACAGAACCTCCGGGACTATTTAGAAACATCTGAACGTCTCTTTTAGAGTCGGTAGATTCTAAAAACAATAATTGAGCTTGAATTACATTAGCAACATACTCATCAATAGCCAAACCAAGGAAAATAATCCTATCCATCATCAGCCTTGAGAATACGTCTAAACCAACGATATTCATCGATCTTTCCTCGATAACATTGGGGGTAAACGCTCTGATATCAGGAATAAAAGATCCTGATTTTTGTGCATATTTATCCAAGTGCATGCCGCTCATTCCTAAATGTTGAACAGCGTATTTACGGAACTCATCTTTTTGAATCATGGTTTAAGTTTATTTTCTAGAGAAACAACCAAAATAAAATAGGGTTTTAATTACTCAGGAATAAATTAATTAAAAATTATTCTGCCACTAATTCCTCTTCACTATTTTCTCCTTCAAGACTGTCTTGCTTATTAAATATTTTTGTCTTTTCTTCAAAAGCCTCTTTTGTCAGAACTATTTCATTAAGACTAACGGCCTCTTGAATTTTGAACATCATCATAGAGTTTTCCAATTCATCATAAGCTTGATTAACCTGTTTTTCGTCGTCCATCATTTTCTCAACCATATTTTGAATAAATGATTCCATTCCGGCTACTTGCTGTCCAAAATAACCTCTAATTTTATTAGATAGGTGGCTTTGAACCATTTCCTTAGTCACCTGAACGTTCAGTGCGCCCAATAACAATGATTTTAAGTAGCTCCATTTGATAGACGAAATAACATTTGGAAATTCAATATCCAGTTTTTCAGCCGTTAAATTCTTGTCAGATTCAAGTAGATACCTTTTGATAAAGGCTTCCGGCAACTGGATTTCATGTGAGGTCATGAGTTTTTCCTGAATATCTCTAAATAGAAGGCCGTTAGAATAGCTTAAGGTCTCATTACCCAGATGTTTTCTTATAACCTCTTTACCTTCATTACTATTCGTTACATTGTTTGTACCAAATGCTTTTTGGAAAAATGCTTCATCTTCTGTAGCCGGCAGGATTCTTTTAGCTTCGAGTATTTTCAAGCTAAACTTATCTGAGAAAGTACTGTCGTCGCTATCGTCTAATTTAAGAATATGCTTTCTAAATAACTTTTCTTCCAGTCTGGCATCAAGATCAGTAACTTTATCTACGGTAAAAGAATCTCCGACAGAAAGTTTTTTGAGTTGTTCTTTTATATCTTCGCTTACATCATCAAAGCTGATAACGTTATTTACTTTAAGAGAATCGGCTTTTTCCTCGCCGTCAATGAGTTCGGTAAAATCACAGGTTAACAAATCGCCCTGGGTAAATCCACTGTCAACAGGAGAGGGTTCCCCTAAATCTTTTAACAAATTCTGATAAGCTTCCTCCACTTTATCATCTGCCACCTCCTGAACAAAGTAATCATAGGTAGTTTCTTTGTCAAGACCCAATAATTTGACTTCAGGATAAAGGCCGACATCAAAAAGGAAATCCATGGGTTCTAAATGAAAAACATCAAAGTCATAAATAACTTGTTTTTCATTAATAAGTGGCTCACCAAACAAGAGAAGTTTTTCATCCCTTATATAGTTTGACAGACCCTCTTTTACTTCATTATTAACAATATCGAGAAGTACAGACTGACCATACAATTTTTTTACGTAGCTCTCAGGGGTTTTTCCTTTCCTAAAGCCTTTGATTTGAGCTTTTTGGGCATACTTTTTTAGCTCGGCGTTTAACTTAGGCAGATAATCATCTGTTGCAAGCTTAACAGTAAGAACGGCACTCAATTCATCCACATTTTCTCTGACGACAGTTGGCATAAGGCTGAATTATTTAAATTAATGAAATGGGTAAGACTAAAAAAATTTTGCAGTTACCCAAGAAGGATAACTGCAAATATAACATTTGTACGGGTGAAGGGACTCGAACCCCCACGCCTCGCGGCACCAGATCCTAAGTCTGGCACGTCTACCAATTTCGCCACACCCGCGTACAATCAATAAAAATGGCTGTTATACAGCTTTTAAATAATTTGACCGCAAATATAAGTTATTTTATAGTCAATAAAAAATATAATTTGAATCTTAGTCATAATTTTTTTTTAGAAGAATAAAATGATGGTTAAATGGGACAAAGTGAGTATTTTAGACGTTACCTAATTGTTAATTAAAATTATTTTTGTTAAAAGAGTATGGAAACATTTTTGGTTGGTGTGCAGGAAGAACATAAAGTAGTTGAAACGGCTTATGAAGGGCTGATTCAATCTATCAGAGTTTCTATGGACGAAAAAGACCGTAAAAATATCAGAGAAGCTTATGAAATTGCCCTAAAAGCCCATGCTAATCAAAGAAGAAAATCGGGCGATCCATATATTTTACATCCTATAGCCGTAGCAAGAATTTGTGCCGAGGAAATCGGATTAGGTCCAACGGGCATCATTTGTGCCCTTTTACATGACGTTGTAGAGGATACAGAAATTACTTTATCTGAAATTGAAAATAAATTTGGCGTTCGTGTAGCTAAAATCGTAGATGGTCTCACAAAGCTTGATGCGGCATATAATGCAGAAAGTCACCAGGCGGAAAATTTCAAAAAGGTGCTTTCTACTTTGATTGATGATGTCAGGGTGGTGCTTATTAAAATGGCCGATAGGTTGCATAATATGCGGACCCTCGGATTTATGGAACGTCATAAACAACTAAAAATAGCCGCTGAAACAAGTTATATATATGCTCCGTTGGCTCATAGGTTAGGGTTATATAACTTTAAAACAGAGTTTTTAGACCTCTGTATGAAAATAACAGATTCTGAGGTCTATCAGAATATTGCTAAAAAGCTGAATGAGACAAAAAAAGATAGAGAAAATTATGTCAATAAATTTATTGCGCCATTAAAGGAAAAATTAAATGAACTTGGTTTTGCTTATCGAATTTTTGGTCGGCCTAAATCTATCTATTCTATTTGGAATAAAATAAGGACTAAAAAGGTAGAGTTTGAGGAAGTTTATGATTTATTCGCCGTCCGAATCATCATCGATGTACCCGCAGAAAAAGAACGAATAAGTTGTTGGCAAGCTTATTCTGTAGTAACCGATGTCCATACGCCTATCGCAGATAGATTAAAAGACTGGATTACCACACCGAAATCTAATGGTTATGAGTCATTGCACACTACGGTGATTGGACCCGGTGGTCGCTTTGTTGAAGTCCAGATTCGTACTGAACGGATGGATGAAATTTCGGAAAAGGGCTATGCCGCACACTGGAAATATAAAGGGATATCCTCTCAGCCAGATGTTTATGAACGTTGGTTAGATTCTGTAAGGGAAACCATAGAAAACCCCTCTGCCAATGCTATTGAGTTTTTAGTAGATTTTCGAGCCAATAGTCTGTTTAAGGAAGAGGTTTATATTTATACGCCTAAAGGGGATGTTCAGTTGCTTCCGGCAGGTTCTACAGCGCTTGATTTTGCTTTTCACATACATACCGATATTGGGTATCATTGTACTTCAATAAGGGTAAATAATAAGTTGGTTCCTTTTGGTAAAGTATTGAAAAATGGAGACCAGATACAAGTCCATACGGCAAAAAATCAGAAACCCTCGGAAGATTGGTTGAAGATGACCACGACGGGTAAAGCGCAGGCCAAAATAAGGTCTGCAATGAAGGAGGAAAGAAAAAGAAAAGGCGAAATAGGAAAGGAATATTTAGAAAGGAAGTTAAAAAATCTGAAAGTTGAATTTGAGGAATCTTTAGAACTGATTTTAAAGGTATTCGATTACAAATCTTCCGTTGATCTTTATTTCGATATAGCTACTGAAACCAGAGATATTCAGGATATTTTTAAACGTTTTCATGTTGACGCTGGCAAATTAAAAGAAATTTCAGCCCCTTTTGTTTTTCCCGAGTTGGATAAACAGGCTGCAGATAAGAAAACGCCTGTTAAACCCTCGGAGAAACCCAAGCTATTGGTCAATGGGGAGTCAGCAGAACAATATGAATATAGTCTGGCAAATTGTTGTAATCCACTTCCCGGTGATGATATTTTTGCTTTTCTAACTCATAATGTTGGACTAAAAATTCATAGAAGTTCCTGCCCTAATGCTGCGCACTTAATGGTGAATTATGGTTATAGAATTTTGTCTGCTTCATGGCAGCAATCTAATGCCGAGGTGAATTTTATCGCAGAAATTAAAATAATAGGCGTAGATAGTGGCCCAGGCGTAATAGAACAGCTTTCTCACCAGATTTCTTCACAATTAGGCCTGAATATTCGCTCTATGGCCATTGAAGGTGACGAGGGTTACTTTGAGTGCAGGCTTAAAATAATAATTAAAAATACGGACCAGCTTCACATGGTTATTAAATCTTTACAGGCGCTCGATAATATTTCTTCGGTGGTTAGGCTAGATTGATTAATTTTGCTAAATAATACAAAGGTTATGGTTGAGACAAAAACTACGAATGAAGTTTTTACAGAGGTAAAAAGAATATTTACCGCGTTTCTGGAACAACAGAATCAGCGGAAGACACCGGAAAGATTCGCTATTTTAGAGGAAATTTACCATAGAACGGATCATTTTGATGCCGAAGCACTTTATATCCACATGAAAAATCAAAGTTATAGGGTGAGTAGGGCTACGGTGTATAATACCCTGGAACTATTGGTTCATTGCGATCTGGTGAAGCGTCATCAGTTTGGAAAAAATCTTGCTCAGTACGAAAAATCTTTTGGCTTCAAACAACACGATCACTTAATCTGTCTGGATTGTAGTAAGGTGCTTGAGTTTTGTGACCCAAGAATTCAACAAATAAAAACGATGATGGGTGAACTTCTTCACTTTAAAATTGCGCATCATTCCCTAAATCTTTATGGACATTGTGATGGCGCTTGTGACAAAAACAAGAAAAACTTACCTACTTCGGCTTAAATAAACGCCAAATAAAATCAAAAACATTCCGGCAAAATTCCACCAACCCATTATTTCTCCGTCTAAAAATCCCCACATCATAGCCACTAATGGCATCATATAGGCTACCATAGAGCCAAAAAGGGGCGACGTTTGCTGAATGAGCTCGAAAAATATAACAGAAGCTAATACGGTGCTTACCAGGGATAAAAAGAAAATGTAACCCACCGCTTGCCATGCTCCAGGCTGAACACTCAAAATTTCTGTGAAATTGGTGAATCCAATGAGATAAATAAATAAGGGCACGCCAGTTAACCCAAATGAGTAAATACTAATTTGAAAACTTGGCATTCCTTTCAGTTTTGTACCCACTACGTTCGTTCCAGTACCATATAATAAAGCGGCAATAACCACTAATATGCCCCAGCGTACTTCTCCTTCTGGCATGAAAATCGACCCTTGTGTAAGCAATAAATAAGCGCCGGCAAGACCCAGTATTACGCCAAATATTCTAAGCCAAGCAAAAGGTAAATCAAAAAATAAAATACCTAGAAATAAAGTAAATAACGGAGTCAGTGAATTCAATATACCAGCCATGGATGAACTGATATGCATTTGTGCATTGGCAAACAAAAATGCTGGAATCGTACTACTTGCCAGTCCAACAAAAATAATTAAATGAACCTTGCTCCAGTCAAATTTTTTAACCTGTAATATCATAAAGGGTAAAAATATTAATCCTGACATCCCCATACGCAAGCTGGCAACCTGTTCGGGCGGAAAAACACTCAGACCTTTTTTTATTAATATGAAGGATGTCCCCCAAATCAAACTTAAAATGAATAACGTCAGATAGGCTCTACCTTTCGAAATCGCAGTGGGAAATAATATCCTTTTCATAAATTTTGAAGAAATTTGGCGCAAATTAACTTTTCTTTGCAGATGTTGTTAACTTTTATACCTTTAAATGGTTCATTCTGTTTCGGTATTCCTTTTTATTAGACAATTATTTTTATGAAAGTAACGGATTATTTAAAAAATGCAGGCAATAATACGCTGATCTCCTTTGAAGTTCTACCGCCGCTAAAAGGGAGTGGTATGCAGGATATTTTTAATCTTTTAGATCCATTGATGGAGTTTAAGCCCCCTTTTATTGATGTTACATATCACAGGGAGGAATATATTTATAAAAAGCAGGATTCGGGCTATTACGAAAAAACGGCCATAAGAAAAAGACCCGGAACGGTGGGTATTTGTGCTGCCATAATGCATCGATATGAGGTGGATGCCGTTCCACATCTCATCTGCGGTGGCTTTAACAGAGAGGATACAGAAAATGCGCTCATTGATTTAAATTTTCTTGAAATAAATAATGTCCTTGCCTTACGGGGTGATGCACTGCAATTTGACTCTAAATTTGTTCCTGAACCAGGTGGAAATGCTTATGCGCTCGATTTGGTTAAGCAAGTAGATGATATGAATCATGGTCGATATTTAGATGAAAATATTGAAAATGGACAAAAAACTGATTTTTGTATTGGTATTGCCGGCTATCCGGAAAAACATTTTGAGGCCCCAAATATGGAAAGTGATCTCTCTTTTATAAAACAAAAGGTTGAGGCTGGTGCAGATTATATCGTTACTCAAATGTTCTTCGATAACAAAAAATATTTTGAATATGTTGAAAGTTGCAGAAATGCGGGTATTCATATTCCTATTGTACCGGGTTTAAAACCAATGACGAAACTGTACCAGCTCAGTTCTATTCCCCGGCATTTTTATATTAATCTTCCGGAAGATTTAGTTTCAGCTTTCCTTTCTGCAAAAACGATGGAGGCTAAACGTCAGGTGGGCATAGAATGGTGTGTTGCGCAAAGTCAGGAGCTTAAAGCAGCAGGAGTTCCTTGTTTACATTATTACACTATGGGTGATGTTGATACCATTAAAAAAATTGCGGAATCCGTATTTTAATATTATATTAGAATGTCCTATTAGTTCATCTTCCTAATTACTGTCTTTATGTCATTTATTCGACCTTTTATGCTGAAGTGTATTATCTCTTTTCTTTTTATTTTAGGGATAAATGCTTCGCTTTTCTCACAGCTAAAATCGCCATATAATTTCCTTTCTAATCGATTTGGAGAAGAGTTTACACCGCATGAATCTCTGGTTGAGTATGTTAAACACGTTGCTGACAATAGTTCTCAGGTGAAACTGATAGAATACGGTCGTTCTACAGAGAATAGACCCTTATTATTAACTTTCATTTCAACGCCTGAAAATCTGGCTAACCTGGAACAAATCAGGACTAATAATCAGAGAAGAGCGGGTTTACTCCCTGGGAAAACAGACCCTAAATGGGACAATCTTTCCATTGTCTGGCTAAGTTTTGGTGTCCATGGAAATGAGGCATCTTGTTCTGAAACGGCCATGATTACTCTTTTTGAATTGGCCAGTGCTTCAGATGATAATATTAAGAAACAACTGAAAAATACACTGGTTATCTTAGACCCGAGCTTGAATCCGGATGGATATTCCAGATATACTCATTGGTACAAGCAAGTGGCTAATAAAACACCTGATGTACGGCCTGAAAGTAGGGAACACCAGGAACCATGGCCAAGAGGAAGGCCAAATCATTATTATTTTGATCTTAACAGAGATTGGGCCTGGCAAACACAAGTGGAAACGCAGCAGCGCGCAGTACAATATTTGAGTTGGATGCCTCAAATTCATGCCGATTTTCACGAACAAGGCTATTCCAGTCCTTATTATTTCGCTCCGGCAGCTAATCCATATCATAGTTATGTGACAAAATGGCAAAAGGATTTTCAATTTCAAATTGGTAAAAATCACGCCAGGTACTTCGATGCAAATGGATGGCTTTATTTTACCAGAGAAGTTTTTGACTTACTATATCCAAGTTATGGCGATACTTATCCAACGTATAACGGGGCCATTGGAATGACTTACGAGCAAGGAGGCATTGGAGCTGGTCTGGCTATCCTTCTGCCAAATGGCGATACGTTGAGATTGTCTGATCGAATAGCTCATCATAAAACAACTGCTCTTTCTACCGTTGAAATGGCCGCAAACAATGCCGCCAGATTAAATGCAGAATTCGCCGCTTTCTTTAAGAAATCGTCGGAGAATCCTACTGGGATGTATAAAACTTATGTAATAAAAAAGTCGGCCATCCCAGATCGGTTAAAAAGATTCTGTGCTTTACTCGATAAAAATGGCATCAGTTACGGCACTGCTTCAAAGAAAATGAATGTGTCGGCTTATCAATATGAAACTGGTAAGAATTCTTCTCTCGAAATAGAATCGGGAGATTTGATGATCAATGCTTGTCAACCAAGAGGTATGATGGCGCAAATTTTACTCGACCCGGAAGTGGAGGTTCAAGATTCAAATACTTACGATATCACGGCCTGGTCTCTTATTTATGCTTATGGACTACCTGGGTTTGCCACTCAAACCTGTATAGAGCCTGAGGTGAAAGGTTTTGTTTTCGATAAACCCGCTGCACTCAATACAAAAAGTAATTATGCCTATTTGGTGAAATGGGAATCCTTGGAGCAAGCGGTATTTCTAACTAATGTCCTTAAAATGGGGGTTCAGGTAAGAGTGGCCAACGAGCCTTTTTTAGTTGAAGATCAGTCTTATGATAGGGGCACTTTAGTGATAACCAGAGGAGATAATCCTAAAATATCAAATTTAGCAGATATAATTTCCGCTACGGCCAGTGAAAATAAAATCAAAGTAACTTCTGTTGCCACGGGCTTTGCCAACGCAGGAAGTGATCTGGGTTCAAGTAATTTTCAGTTACTGAAATCGCCCAACGTAGCGGTTTTAGGAGGTGAACAGGCTAATGCTAATGATCTGGGGCATCTTTGGTTCTATTTAGAACAGGAATTGAATATGTCTGTGGCTATTTTGGATGTTGCAAGAATGGACAGATATAATCTAGATGCTTATAATGTCATCATTGTTCCCGAGGGTTATTTCCGATTTTCAGATAATATGCTAAGTTCTTTCACCACTTGGGTAAGAAAAGGGGGAAGATTAATTATACTGGGTGATGCTTTGTCCCTCGTAAGCGGTAAATCGGGATTTGCACTGAAAAATAATGAGGAGGATGCTTCAAAATCAACGGTTAAAAATATAGTATTGTCTGATTACACAGGGGATGATCGCAGGGAATTAAGCGAAGGCACACCTGGAGCTATCTTTAAAGTAAAATTAGATAATTCTCACCCTCTAGCTTACGGACAGTCAGAAACCTATTTTTCATTGAAGACGACGAATACTACGTTTAAACTGAGTGGTGAAAATGCCTATAACATAGGTATTACAGATAAGTCGTTCAAACCAAGTGGCTATGTTGGCTATAAGGCTTTGGAAAAATTTAAAGAATCTTTGGTTATAGGTGCCGAGTCAGTGGGGCAGGGCAGTATGGTTTATTATGTTGATAATCTGCTTTTCAGGGATTTCTGGGATAATGGGAAATTTTTATTCAGTAACGCTTTGTTTTTTAGGTTCTAAAAAATGGGGCTTTCTCTTCGTGGCTGTTTTTTCAGGTGGTTTATTGTTAGCTCAAAAACTACCTGAAAAAACCATGCCTTTAGGGAAATCGGCACTTGAAACCTTAAAACCCGTTAGATTTCCAAAAGTAGATAATCAAAAATTACTTGCAGAAGAAGTAGAAAAACGTAAGAAGGGACTAAATCCTTCTTTTGCAATTACTAGAAATACTTCTCTTAAGCCCTATACGCACGGTGAATGGACGACCTCAAAAGATGGTCTGAACGAAATATGGAGGCTGCGTATTCAATCGGCAGGCGCATTATCACTGAATTTGGGCATATCCGATTTTTATCTTCCCCCAAACGCCAGATTATGGATATATAACTTTTCTATGGATCAGGTAGAGGGACCGTTTACCTATAACGATAATGAATTACACGGTCAAATGTGGACACCCGCTATTCTCGGTGATGACCTGTTTTTGGAGGTTTCACTACCCACAGTCGAGAAAAAATGGTTGAAAATGACCGTCGAAAAGGTAAATCACGATTTTCAAGGCATTTTTTCTATGTTATCGGGCAGTTGTCACCTCGATGTGGCTTGCGGGTCAAGAGAGGGTTGGAAGTTAGTAGATAATTATAGGGAAGTGATGAGGTCGGTGGGTATGTACACCATTAATGGTCGGAATTTTTGTTCCGGAGCGCTGGTTAATAATGGGAGAAATGACTGTAAACCTTATTTTTTAAGTGCATTTCACTGCGATGTCACTTCCGCAAATGCACCCTCTGTGGTTGTTTATTGGAATTATCAACATTCAGTTTGCAGGCCTATGTTGTCGCAGGCGAATGGTGCCACCGGGGACGGATCAAAAACTTTATTCAATACGGGTGCTATTTTTCGTGCCGGATTTTCACCTACTGATTTCATTTTATTAGAATTGGATGACCCTGTTCCCGATGCTGCTAATCCATATTATGCCGGTTGGAATGCCACCTCAGTTTTACCTGAAGATACCCTCGTTTGTGTGCATCACCCTAATACCCAGGAAAAAAGAATTTCTATTGCCTATCGAAAAACGTATAGAGGGCAGTGGGGGCAACTAGCTTCTGAAGTAACCTTTGGAAATCATCTTATTATTCCAAGATGGGATGTGGGTACCACGGAGGATGGTTCTTCCGGTGGTCCTCTGGTTAATAAAAGTCAACAAATCGTAGGGCAATTACATGGGGGTTCTGCCAGTTGTTCTAATAACTCCTTTGATGCTTTTGGCTGGTTTCATAGTTCATGGATTGGCGGTGGTAGCCCCATGAATAGATTAAGTGAATGGCTCGATCCTGAAAATCGTGGAATAACAAGTATATCAGGCAGAAATGGAGTACTTTGTAAAAAAGGATTAGCAGCTAGCGTTACTAAAGTTAATATTTGTACCCCAAATAGTGCCAGTGTTCAGATATTTACTGGCTCAGCTTTTTCTGCTCCCATTACGTTTGATCTGGTAGGTTCAATATCCGGCATAGCTTATTCTTTCAATCCAGTAACGGTTCTTCCCGGAAATGCTACAACCCTCTTTATTTCATCAAAACAGATGGTTGGAGCTACAGAAAGTAAAATAAAAATTAGAGGTATTTCGGGAGAAGATACAGTATTCACAGAGCTACAGCTGGTGCTAAATAAAACACCCGATAAAGTCGTCGTTAAAAATTCAGGGTCAGACCAGGGGGTTGAGCCTACATTGAGTTGGTTTAATCTGGCAGGTATTTTTGATTACCAGGTTGATATTGCGTCAGATTCCCTTTTCAGCCAATTTATTTCACGATGGGTTACCCTCGACTCTCAGTTGGTTATTAAAGGATTGGATTTTGATAAAACCTACTATTATCGTATCAGAGCCAGAAACGAGTGCGGGCAATCCCCAGAATATACCTTTGGTAAATTTTTCACTCCCTTAGATTTAGGTTTACAAATTGTCGATTTAAATAATGTGCTTTGCATACCCTCAGATTTGAAAGCAGGACTAAAAATAGGCAGTGGTTTCATTCGTCCGGTAAAAATAACTTATGCCATTTCTCCGCCTGTTCCAACCTGGCAATTTATTGACGGTGATGCAGTGGCCAATGTAATAAATTTAAAGGCATCTGCCGTACTGGATAGTTTAACATCTGGGTCGTATAACGTAAAAATTGTGGTCTCAGATGGTAAAAATAGTAAGGAAACTAATTTCAACTTTCAATTGAAAGGTTTACCCCCTAAACCAGGTTTACTTTCTCCTGATGATAATGAGGTTCTATTGGTTGAACGCCCGCAGTTGTCATGGACAAATACCTCATTAACAGATAACTATTCACTTAAGGTCTCAAAAAATATAGACTTTAATGAGCCTGTTTTTGCCGGAGAAAGGAATCTGAATTTCTATAAATTTTCACAAGATTTGGAAGGAGGAGCATACTATTGGCAAGTAAAATCTAAAAATGATTGTGGTGAAAGTGCCAGTGATATCAGGAAATTTAAATTAAATCTCAATGATTTAGGCTCCATCTTCAAATGGCAGATAGCCGTCGAACCTAATCCGGTCGATGATAGAGTGAACATTCATATTTCAGAAAAATTACAGGATGTCACTATTAGTGTTTATAGTATAGAGGGTAGATTGTTGTTTACTCAACTTTATCTGGAGGAACAGAATCATTTTTCTGTTGATACTGCTCATTTTCCTTCAGGAATGTACATTGTTCGTGTATTGTATAAGCAAGGTAGTTTTTCAAAGCGGGTAGTAAAGCAAGACTATTGAAAATGAGGAATCATAAATGGATAGTTTCTGTCGTGCTTATTAACATGGTTTTTCTTTTAAACGGTCAGTCGGACAGCCTTTATAGTTTTAGCAGACCGGCTATGGGCACTATTTATTATGTATCTTTTTATGCTCATAAAGAGGTAAATGCGCCCTTAATTGCTGAAAAAGTATTTGACCGCATCCAGTTTCTTGATTACATTTTAAGTGATTATAAAGAAAAGGCGGAAGTTTATCAATTAAACGTCAGGCAGCCATTGCAGTGGGAAAGTGTTTCAAAGGAGCTTGGATTTGTGTTAAAGAAAAGTATTCAATGGAGCAAAATAACGGGTCAATATTTTGACCCGGCCATAGGTAGTTTGACCCACCTTTGGCGCCGTGCCCGACGACGAAATGAATTTCCGGCTGATTCAATGCAAACAGCGGCTAAAGATTATTCTGGTATTCAATATATTGCCCTAAGAAAAAAGGGTAAACAATATCAGTTTAAGTTCTTGAAAAAGGGAGTTAAACTCGATTTTGGGGGTATCGGAAAGGGATATGCTGTAGATGAGGCATTAAAAACACTAAAAATGCAAGGTGTTAACAAAGGAATGATTTCCGCGGGCAGTTCGATAACAGTGAGTAAAGCACCTCCCTCAAAAAAGGGTTGGTCCGTTGCAGCTGATACTATCTTTTTTTCAAATGGGGCGAAACGATATATTGAAAATAGATCGCAATCTGTGTCAGGGGATGATCAACAATATCTGGAATGGGAGGGAAAACGATATTCTCATTTGTTAAATCCTTTAACGGGTAAGCCTTTAACAAATGGTGCAACTTGCTTAGTGGAAGGTCCCAATGGCTTGATTACCGATGCATTAGGAACGGCATTTAGCATAATGGATTTTGATGAAATACGAAAAGTACTGCGTTGGAGAAAAAGTATCAGGGTTTTATGTAAACGGGACGATAACTTTTTTAAAGCTAACTGGTATTAGGTAAAAAAACAAAACCCTCTTTCTCAAAGAGAGATAAGAGGGTTTTGAAGTTATGGAAGCGCTTAAAATTTAAATTTTATAAACACCTGGCATAGCTATTTTATAATGACCTGATGCGTCAGGTAAAGACTTAGGATTGGCATTCCAGTCCAATGATTCCGGGAAGAGATTTTCCTTAGAATTAATGGCTTGTTCCCAGGAAATAACCTGACCAGAGTAGGTGGCCATTCTACCCAGGATAGCGGTCATGGTAGATTTAGCACCATTTTCAAGATCATTAATGACCTCACCTTTTCTGATGGAGGCAAAAAGCTCCACATGCTCTTGTTGGTAAGGATTTGGATCTCCTTTCTTATTATGTTTAAAGATCACATTTCCTTTCAAATCCGTCATGGTACCATTACTTTCAGCACGGCCTTTTGAACCAATGATTTGTTCTGACACCTTGTCGGCACAACCCTTGATGTGACGGCACTGACTGTTAAGAACAGATCCGTCGGCATAAGTGTATTCCACGTAGTGGTGGTCATAAATTTCACCGAATTCTTTGCCTGTTCTTACTTGGCGTCCGCCCATTCCTTGCGCTTTAACCGGATAATCCTTTTTAGCCCAGTTGAAAACATCAATATTATGGATGTGTTGTTCTACAATATGGTCGCCACAAAGCCAATTAAAATAGTACCAGTTACGCATTTGATAAGTCATTTCCGTCATACCCGGCAAACGATCTTTCACCCAAACACCTGATCCGTTCCAATACACCTGGCCGCTGGTAACATCACCAATTTCTCCTGCATGAATACGTTTCATTATCTCGCGGTAAACAGTTTCATAATGACGTTGAAGACCAACTACTATATTCAGCTTTTTCTGTTTGCTAACCTCAAGTAAGCCCATTACTTTACGAATACCTGTCGCATCAGTGGCCAATGGTTTTTCGCAAAAAATATGTTTATTGCTATTGATAGCATATTCTAAATGGTCAGGTCTAAATCCTGGAGGGCTGGTAAGAATAACGACATCTGCAAGATCGATGGCCTTTTTGTAGGCATCGAAACCCGAGAATTTATTAGATTCTGGTACGTCAATCTGTGTTTTCAATGCACTGGTTGCGCCCTCTGATTCTTCCACTTTACTGGAAGTAATATAATTGTAGCAACTATCAACCCGATCTCTGAAGGCATCAGCCATAGCTACCAATTTAGTATTAGGATCGGCGATAAGCGCTTGAACAATAGCACCGGAACCTCTGCCACCACAACCTACCAAGGCAATTTTTAACGTGGTAGCGGGTTGGCCAGATAGTGCACGAAGATCAAAAGGAAGCGACGCGAGCATAAGACCACCGGTAGCAAGGGAGGCATCCTTTAAAAAGTCCCGACGATTTACGCCAGGTTTGTCAAAAGAATCTGATGAAGACATTATTTAGGATTTTAAGTAATTAACAAATAAAATTTTTTCTTTTCTAAAAATAGTAAAATTTATTTAAACAAAATAATTAATTAACCTTCATCTAACACAAGAGACCAAAATTCTTCCTGTTCTTCTTTAGTAGGTTGAATCGTTGGTTTCACCAGTCTAATACCTATGAAGGGAGCATCAGAGCACCACCAGAAACTTTTGGGAATTTGGGGATCTCTTCTTTGCCAGGAAGGGTTGGAGGAGGTTCTTGCTGAAGAGCGAAGAACCTGTGGATTTTCGTCCCATGAGCCCCCTCTGGCTGTCCTGGGGAGTAATTTATCGGGGCGACGCCATGGACTTGCCGTTGCATTTCCCAAAGTAGCGTAATAGTCCGCCTGATATTGGTCGAGCGTCCATTCCATTACATTACCATGCATATCGTATAAACCCCAGGGATTAGGTTTTTTTGATTTAACAGGATGATATTTATCTTCGCTATTATTAAAGCTCCAGGCGTACTGGTCCAAAAGAGAGGGGTCATCGCCAAATGAATAGGCTGTATTTGTGCCGGCCTTGCAGGCATATTCCCATTCAGCTTCCGTGGGGAGTCTGTAAAATTCGCCAGTAAGTTCACTCAACCATTTACAAAACGATAATGCGGCATATTGCGTCATACTGGTTGCGGGAAAACTATATTTTCCCATGCCATAACTGGGATCTAAATAGGGGGTACTGGGTTTAATCACCGCATCGGCATTTCCTTTAACCAGCTCGCTTGAATAAATCAGAGCAGCTCTCTTTTCCTTATCTGTAAATAATTCATACAATTCCCAGGTTACCTCCGTTTCAGCTATAGAAAAGCCATCTAATTTTACTTTTACCTGAGGGCCTTCATCTGCATTTCTAAGTAATTCTGTGGCGGGGCTTCCCATAAGAAAGGAACCTGACGGTACTGAAATCATATTAAATGATACAGACGAGCCTGGAATTGCCACCGTTTGAATAGCTTGTGCCCATCCTGATATAATACTTCCGAAAAGGAAGATAAATATTGAAAATATTTTCATACTGATTTATTTAACCTGAACATTAAAGGAAATGGTTACTTTTTCACCAGAAACAATCTGTCCGAACATCGCCGATGGTGGCTCAATAGCATAATCTTTCATGTTTAAGGTATAAGAACCTGTGAAAGATAAACTTTTGTCGGCAGAAAAGGAAGCATTAACGGATAGAGATATAGGTTTTTCAACCCCAGCAACATTCAACGTTCCACTAGATTCTAATTGACCTGAACCCGTTGTTGAGGGTATGGTTTTGAGGTTGTTTAGCGTAAAAATAATCGAAGGGTGTTTTTCATATTTCAAGGCATTATATAACTTTTTTTCCATAGCCGCACCACGGGGACTTTTTATACTTTCTACCGGAACGGAAACTTTTAGCGTTTTTATTTTACTGTTTTGAGTCCAAACTCCTTTACTTAAAACTTTATTGTCCATTTCAATGACGCCATCTACTTTGGTAACATTACAGGTCCAATCGTGCAGGGTAGAGGTACCTTGAATCTGCATCGTAGTTTTTTCGGAAAATGAAAATTTCTTGATTTGTCCGATTAAGCCAACACCAGAGAATAATGAGGCGAAAAATAGGGGAATGATGAATTTTTTTAACATAGCTTCAAGAATATAGGGTTTAATAGGAATCATGTTTAACAAATCTAATAAAGTAATACAAAAAATAGGTCGATTTGGAAATAATTTATATATTTGCCCCGCAATTTAATTTTTTAACCAAAATCTACCTTTCGTAGATATTAAAACAAAAAAAATGTCTGAAGAAAAAGACGAAATAACTACACCAGAAGAGTTGAATGGCGCTATTGAAGAGCAGTCAGCTACTATCGAGGAAGTTGTTGTAAAGGCTGCTGAGCCAGTAGAAGTGGTGGAGGAAGAAGAGGAAGTTGAAATGGAAGTTTTACTTGCTGGTCAAGAGACCGTAGGTACCGCACATGATGATTTCAATTGGAATATTACAAATAAAGGGGGAATTAATTACTCTGACGAAGAAGCTGTTTCTTTTAGAGAGCAATATGCTTCTACTATGAATGCCGTTTTGGAAAATGAAATCGTGAAAGGTTTCGTAACTTCTATTAATGGTGGTGATGTTGTACTTGATATTAACTACAAATCTGACGGATTAATTCCATTATCAGAATTCAGAGACATTCCTGGTTTAGCCGTTGGCGACTATGTGGATGTTTATGTTGAACAACAGGAAGATGGTCGTGGACAATTAGTACTTTCTCGCAGAAAGGCTAAATTGTTAAGATCTTGGGAAAGTATTGTTGATTCCTTTGAAAATGGTACTATTATTAAAGGTACCGTTATTAGCAAGACGAAAGGTGGTTTAATTGTAGATTGCAGTGGATTGGAGACTTTCCTACCTGGTTCTCAAATTGATATCAAACCTATTGTCGATTACGATCAGTATGTTGGTAAGACGATGGAGTTCAAGGTGGTTAAAATCAATGAAACCATCAAAAATGCTGTCGTTTCTCATAAAGCGCTTATCGAAAGTGATTTGGCTGAACAGCGCGAACACATCATCGGTAGCCTTGAAAAAGGTCAGGTGTTAGAAGGTGTTGTTAAAAATATCACTGACTTCGGTGCATTCCTTGACTTAGGTGGCGTAGATGGTTTACTCTATATCACTGATATTTCATGGGGTCGTATCAATCACCCAATGGAGGTGTTGAGCCTGAACCAGAAAATAAGTGTAGCCGTTCTTGATTTTGATGAGAATAAGAGACGTATTTCTCTAGGTCTTAAGCAATTACAACCACATCCATGGGAAGTTCTTGCCGCAGGTATCACAGAAGGATCTACGGTTAAAGGAAAGATTGTAAATATTGAAGATTATGGTGCTTTCCTTGAATTGCAGCCAGGTGTTGAAGGTTTAATTCACGTTTCAGAGGTGAGCTGGAGTAACCAGCCAGTTAATGCGCGCGAATACTTCAGATTAGGTCAGGAATATGAGGCAAAAGTCGTTACTATAGATCAGGATGACCGTAGAATGTCATTATCTCTTAAGCAGTTAAGTTCTGATCCATGGAGTGAAATTGCTAAAACTTTCCCAGTAGGCAGCCGCCATTCCGGAGAAGTTAAAAATCTTACTCCTTACGGTGTATTCGTTGAGTTACAAGAAGGAATTGGAGGAATGGTTCACATTTCTGATCTTTCCTGGACAAAACGTTTTGGCCACCCATCTGAATTCACAAAAGTTGGAGATAAAATTGATGTGCAAATATTGGACGTCGATGCAGAAAGTCGCAAACTTTCATTAGGACATAAGCAGTTAGAGGAGAATCCTTGGGATACTTTCGAAAATGTCTTCCCAGTGGGTTCATACCATGAAGCAACTATCTTACGTCGTGATGATCGTGGAGCTATCGTTCAGTTACCTTACGGTTTAGAAGCTTTCGCACCGATAAAACATATCCGTAAAGAGGACAATTCTCTTGCAGAACCAGAAGAAACTTTAACAGTTAAAGTGATTGAATTCAATCGCGATGACAAGAGAATCTTAGTATCTCACTTACGTTATATCGAGGATATAAAGAAAGAGGCTGAAGAGTCAGTGAAGAAAGAAAAGGTAGTTGAAAAAGATAAAACGCGCCAGGCTGTTAAAAAGCAGCAAAGCACCGTTGAAAAATCTACCATGGGTGAATTGGAAGGTCTTGCTCAACTTAAAGAGCAATTAAACCAAGGTACTTCAACAGAAGAATAATTATTTGAAGCCTAAGATAGGGTATTTTAAAAGGAATACCTTATCTTTACGCTTCATGGCGCGATAGCTCAGCCGGTTAGAGCGCAGGATTCATAATCCTGAGGTCGGGAGTTCAAGTCTCCCTCGCGCTACAAAAAATAAAGGACTTACGGTAATTCGTAGGTCCTTTTTCGTTTCTGGGGGAAGGATGCAGGGGGTGGATCATTTTTTACCAAATACACGAACTTTTACAGGTATTTCTACTGCT
>JANQZX010000048.1 GCA_030728245.1 Saprospiraceae bacterium
CACTCAATCCAACGACGTTATAGTTAATCCTATAAATCCTGTAAATCCTGATTCAAAAACCATACGCTGCTGCGCCCGTAATTTCCAACGGAGATTAGAGTGCTTTGGAATAATATGTCCTGTAAATAATTTTGAATCACGGATTTTAGGGATGATCTTATTGACCTCTCCTAAAAAAAGTTTACTCTTTTCATGCCTGACCCCTTGGGGTCACATGTCTATTATTCATTTTTATTTAAGTTTTACTCTCATGATATAATCATCGCAGGTTAAGAACAACACCGAATAATCTTTATTGAAGGCACAATTGGAGGTAGCTTCACCGGTCAATATTCTTCCAAGCACTTTAGCCTCAGGACTAAAAACCCACAATCCACCTGGCCCGGTTGCCCAAACATTACCTTGTGGGTCAACCTTCAATCCATCGGGAGCACCTTTCCCTTCGTTATCACCGGGAACAAAGAAAATACGTTCATTCAGCACATTTCCCATTTCATCTAAGGAAAAAGCATGCCAGCTTGCCGGAAATTCAGAATTTGAAACATACATGATTTTTTCGTCAGGCGAAAAGGCAATGCCATTTGGTCTTGCCAATTTATCAGTAATTACCTTGATATCTCCTTGAGGGCTACATCTAAAAACACCCTGAAAAGGTAATTCTTTTGTAGGGTCATCTGAATTTCCTACTAAACCATAAGGGGGATCTGTAAAAAACAAATTCCCTTTCGAATCATAAACGGCGTCATTAGGACTGTTAAATTTTTTACCCAAATACTGCCCGGCGATCGATTCAAAAACAGCTGAAGGTTCCTTTAATGGAGCTGACATTCTGGCCATTCTGCGATCACCATGCTGACACATAACTAATTGACCTTTAGGATCCAGAATGAGTGCGTTAGAACCAGGTTCACCACCTCGGGGTACTGTTCCAGTGTACCCAGATGGCTTTAAATACAGGCGAACCCCCTCTTTTTCATTCCATTTAAAAATACTATTCTGGGGTATATCTGAAAATAGCCAATAGTCCCCGTCTTCGATATAAAGAGGTCCTTCTGTCCAGATAAACCCATTTGAAAGCACTTCAATAACGGCATTGGGTGTTATAAGACTGTTCATTTTGGGATCTAATCTCTCAATCGATCCTGTAGTTGGATACGTTCCTTGTGACATTGCTTTAAAACTTAATAATAAAATGAAAATGGGTAAAAAAGGCATTACTTCACAATGTTTCTGGCCATTAAATCAAACTTTTGTCCCTTGGACAACATAATAAATGGTTTATATATTTTCCCAAATTTTTTCACCTGCAGTGCCCAGTCCAAAGGATTGTAAACTAAAACGTATGATGGACC
Organism: Saprospiraceae bacterium; assembly: GCA_030728245.1. Lineage (GTDB taxonomy): Bacteria > Bacteroidota > Bacteroidia > Chitinophagales > Saprospiraceae > BJGN01. The sequence goes on from JANQZX010000048.1 coordinate 1,353, forward strand.
CCAAACCCTGAATTGATTATTTGAAACAATAATAGCGGTTTGCTCATCCATGGCAATGCCCAATAAATGCGGATAAGAATCCAGCACAGGAATTAAATCGAACTGCCTGTTTCTCTTTAACACATGTTGATCTAAGACAGTGCCCGGCAGCAAATCTAAAGCAGGCGGATAGGGAATATTTATATTGGGATACGTACGGGCATACCCACCAATTAAAAGGGTTCCCATGATAGTTGCCCCAGCCGAAGATCCCATGATTACGCCTCCTCTTGCAAGTAAGCGTTTTAATTCGTCGTGAACTTTTGTTCCTAAGAAAGCATCAGCTATTCTTGATTGGTCTCCACCGGTAAAGTAAATAGCGGACGCCTGCTGAATTTTAAGCACATTTTCAGTAAGATTTGCTTCTGATTTATCTCTGGTATGAACCACTTTAATCGAAGAAAATCCCATTTTTTCAAATCTGTCTTTAAATTTATTTTCAGCGATATCCTCATCACTCATCGCAGTTGGAATAATGACCATCTGCTTATCTTTCCCCCCAGCAAGCTGACCAAAGATATGATAAAGAGAATCGGCCATACTTCCACCACCCACAATAATAAGTTTACCTCGCTGTATGCCATCTGATTGAGAAAAACCCAATGAGACGGCACACAACAAAGGAAAAACCAGAATATATATCCTGTTAATCAGCGACAAAAACCTATTCACTTACAATCATTTTCTTTGCGTGAGACACACATTTCACGACTTCCTTAATAGCATCGGAACCTTCAGGAATAGCATACTCCAGTTCCACTGAAACTGGAAATTTCATTTTTTTATCTTTCATCAATTGAAAAATTTCCTTCATTGGGGTATCACCCGTTCCCCATGGTAAATTTCCTGCACCATGTTCTGGCGTCGTTCTATCCTTTAAATGCATGCTACTTATGCGCTTATGATTTTTTTCAATAAAAGCGAGAAGAGCTGGAATAGTGTTTTTACCACCGGCGGCTAAATAATGACCTGCATCAAAATTGATAGAGTTATTGGGTGATTGGCTAAGGGCAACATCCCATAAAACATCTGTAGCCTGGGTATGATTATGATAACCTACCAACATTTTATGTTTTTCACCCAATTCTCCTAATCTTTTTGATTGCATTGGATCGTTTGGTAATTCCAGGGTAACTGATTTTGCACCCAAAACCTTAGCCACACGCATACCGTAAGAAACCTCTTCATCGGTATTATTTGGACTAAAGGCATTAGGTTTAAAGGCATAAATTTTTATACCTGCGGCATCAAACTTTTTCCTAACCTCCATAAATTTATCCATCGAAACAGTTGCTCTCCAATCGGCTACTTGCTTATTATAGGTAGCAACTTGCGCTTTCTGCAAATCGGTCATAGGCTGACGTGGACCACTCCTCCATGAAAAATCAGCCTTTGGCTTCCCAGCATATTCTTCCACTGCATCACCCATCAACTCAATGGCGCTGATGCCCGAAGCCAGGCAAAATTCAATTAATTTATCTATATCATGTGGCATACTCCGGTAAGAGTAGGTAATTACACCAATCTGAATGCCCTCAAATTTTGAGTCTGGCTTTGTGGAAACAGATTGTGCATGCAGAGAAAGAGTGAATAAACAAGCGATGGTGCTTATACACATTTTTAAATTTAGAGTCATAGTAGGTTGCTTTTCATTAAAAGTAATGAAAATAACAACTAAATACTATACCCACAACATTTTAATGAAAAACAGCCTTTAAAAATATTGAAATTAAAAGCCCAGAATACCTCCGAGACCGCCAGATGACGATTTCCTTCTTGTTGTTTTCATTCCTAAAACGCCTAAAAGACCCCGAGTTACTTCTTTTAAAATCACCTGGGTCGTTTTGCTCTCTAAAATTTTTTCAAAATCGGATTTCTCCGCTTTTTTAGGAGGCGAGACTTTAGACGCTTCTTTTTCAACAGGAGCCGCTTGCTTTATTTTTGCCGACAACATTTCAAAAGCGGATTCTCTATCCACCTCCTCATTATATTTTTGAGCCAGTTTTGACGCTTTGACGTTAGCATCCAGTTCTTCTTTGGTGATAACGTCCATCCGGGTTCTTGGCGCAATCATCATAGAATGGGCTAACGGCGTAGGGATACCTTTTTCGTTTAACACAGTAATAATAGCTTCACCAATACCAAGCTGAGTGAGTAATTCATCTGTTTTGTAATAGATTGATTCAGGGTAATTCTCAGCCGTTTTCTTGATTCCTGTTCTATCTTTAGGTGTAAAAGCACGCAAAGCGTGTTGTATTTTCATACCCAACTGGCTCAATATAGCATCGGGAATATCTGTTGGATTCTGTGTACAGAAGAAAACGCCTACCCCTTTGGAACGAATCAGTTTAATGATAGATTCCAACTGATCTAATAAAGCGTCAGAAGCCTCATTAAAAATCAGATGAGCTTCGTCAATAAAAAGGACTAGTTCCGGATTTTCTTTATCGCCTTTTTCAGGAAATTTCTCATAAATTTCTGCCAAAAGACAAAGCATAAAAGTAGAGAACAATTTTGGTTTAGTTTGAATATCTGCTAACCTTAAAACATACACCTTACCTCGTCCATTTTCGTCCAGGTCTACCAGATCATCTACATCGAAACTTCTTTCACCGAAAAATACTTCAGCACCTTGTTCTTCTATTTCAAGTAATTTCCTCATAACCGTACCCACCGTTGCCGAGCTAATCAGACCATAAGCATTTTCAACTTCGGCCTTTGCTTCATTTGAAACATACTGTAACGCTTTTCTAAAGTCTTTGATATCTAAAAGAGGTAAATTTTTGTCATCACAAAACTTAAAGACAAGCGCAACGAGGCCACCCTGGGTTTCGTTTAAGTCTAATATTTTTGATAACAAAACTGGGCCAAATTCTGAAATAGTTGCGCGAAGTCTGACCCCATTTTCCTTACTTATCGTTAGAAACTCGGTGGTAATTTGCGTTGGCGACCAATCAATACCTATTTTTTCTGCGCGCTCCGTTATTTTAGGATGATCTGTACCTTTTTGAGAAATACCACTTAAATCACCTTTAATGTCCATTAATAAACTAGAAACACCATTAGACGCTAAGGATTCAGCCAGCGCTTGCAAAGTTTTAGTTTTTCCGGTTCCTGTGGCACCAGCAATAAGGCCATGTCTGTTAAACATTCTTAAGGGCGCCTTGATATGTAAACCCTTTACCGGTTGTCCTTCGAGCATGGCACCACCGAGAGTGATATAATCATCTGAAAAAGTATAACCATCCAGAATATGTTGCGTGAAATTTGACATATCGGCCATTTTAAATTTTTTTAATTTTTTTAAAAATCATTTTTTATTCTGCATGGAGATTAAAATATCCATAGCTTCCTTAGGATTAGACTTTCCGCCTGTTTTTTTCATTAATTCACCCATAAAAAATCCAGCAAGTCCTTTTTTTCCAGAGGTAAATTCTGACCATTTCTGAGGATATTCAGCGATAATTTCTTTGAAAATTAGTTCTATTTTACCCTCCTCCTTTTCTTGTAACCATTGTTGACTTTCAGCCAGATCTAACGGATGAAGCGATGGATTTTCCATCCAAAGGGGGAATAATTTCTGATAAGCAATGGAATGACTTAATTTTTCTGACGATATTAATGAAAGAAATTGTAAAATTCCTTCTTTTGACAGCGGTGAATCGGCCAATGAAAGACCCTTTTCGTGAAGGGAAGGAAGTAACTTATTCACCATAAAATTGGTAAGTAATTTTTTATCTTCTACCTTTTCCAATAAACCTTTATAAAAAATAAAAGTATCTTTCAACTCAGAGAGAATCGAAGCCTCTTGAACCGGCAATCCAAGCTCATTATGCAGAAAATGGAAGGCTTCCCAGGGAAGAATCGTTATATTTTTTCTTTCGGTATCCAGAAAATCTGCACTTAAGTGGATGGGGGGTAAATCAGGTTCAGGAAAATACCTATAATCATGAGCATCTTCTTTTGACCTTAACGGAGAGGTAACTCCAATAGCAGGATCAAAATTAAGGGTTTGCTGGGCAACGGTCCCCCCTTCTTCTACTATTTTTTGCTGTCTTAATTCTTCAAATTCAATGGCCTGTCTGGCAAATTTCATTGAATTCACATTTTTAACTTCGCAGCGGTTATTCAGAATATCTGTTCCTTTCGGTCTTATAGAAATATTCACATCACAACGAAGAGAACCCTCCTCCATATTTCCATCGGATATCTCCAGATAACGAACGAGTTGTCTGATGCCGGTCATGAAAGCATCTACCTCAGCACCTGAACGCAGATCTGGTTCAGTAACGATTTCAATGAGAGGCATACCCGCTCTATTTAAATCTATAAACGATTTTGAATCATGCAGAGTATGTATAGATTTACCCGCATCTTCCTCTATATGAATATGATGAATTCTAATATTTTTCCAGACATCCCCCATTTTTATGGGAAGATAACCGCCTACACTGATAGGTTTTTTATCTTGCGTAATCTGATAACCCTTAGGAAGATCTGCGTAAAAATAATTTTTCCTGTCAAAAGTATTCACCTCATTTATATTACCATTTAAAGCAAGTCCAAGCCTTGTGGCATATTGGACTTGCTTTTTATTCATAAAGGGTAAAGTACCGGGATGACCCAATGAAATGGCACTTATCTGGGAATTAGGACTACCCCCAAATTCAGTTTTATCTCTGCAAAAGGCTTTACTTTCCGTGCTTAATTGCACATGAACTTCTAAGCCAATAATCGTTTCGAATGCTTCTTGCCCCATAATTTTTTCTTACAGGGCAAATATAAGCTTTAACCTATTTTATTTATCATTCATTTTGGACAAATGCGCCAAATGGTGCCTGGAATGCCAAAAATAAAGTGCTGTTGCCCGTTCAATGGTAAAAAGGTATTTCATATCGGGGTGAAAAAAGGTTTTCTGCCAATCCTCTGCAGACATTTGAGACAACATAAAACTCCATCTGCCATGTACCCCTTCAATTATACTGAGGGACCACTGAGCCGGCGCTTTCAGACTATCTGATAAATTACCCCAACCATCCTGATGATAAGGCTTTATGGTAGGTTCATTTTCTGTTAAGGCCAGTTTAATACGAAACATAGCCTGGGCATGACTATCGGCGATATGGTGAACAAGTTGCCTGGCAGACCAACCACCTGGTCTGTATGGAGTATCCCATTTTTCTTCTGTCCAACCGGCCACTACCTTATTTAATAGGGTTGGAAATTCTTCCAGGTAAGCCGTCCATGTTTGTTGGTCCGCCTGGGAAATAGTATCGGGTTGTATAAACTTCCCAACGGGAAATTTATAGGCAAATAATTGTTCTTCAGAGAGGTTAAGTTGCGTATGTTCCATGTTAATACTTATTTTAATTACCATTCAATCATTATGCCAATCGTAGGGAGCAAAGTACCCTGTGCATCAGTTATTGTTTTCAATAAATATCTTTGCTCCGCTAAAGGTGCTGTCGGATTGATAATTACCGGTCCACCCACAGGTTTTCCATCGGCATCTTTTGCCCTATCTAAAATCAACTGATTACTAGGAATAGCATTACCCGTAATATTTTCAATATCTAAATAAAGATTAAGACTCCATTTTGTAAAAAACCATTTTTTATCGACGCGAATATCCACCGTATTAAATGCCTCCCGACGCAAGGTATTGATTTGGTTAAAATCTAAAATGCCCCTGTTATTCACCGACCAATTGGCGACCAGAGAGGAAGCGGGAGAAAAAGGAGTAAATGGTAAGCCACTCTGGAAGCGCCAGTTCATACCAATTTCCCAATTTCTCTTAAACTTTTTCCCTAGGGTTGTGCTGATGATGTGCCTTGCATCCCAGGAAGAAGAAACGAGGTCGCCATTTTTATCCTCAAAGGCACTCCAACCTAAAGTATAGGCAAAAATTCCATAAAACCCTTTATATAATCTTTGCTGATAAAGAAACTCAAATCCGTAGCTTCTACCATTTGACCTTGGAATAGCGGGTTCGTTGCCAATAACACCGAAATCTCCCCCCAAATTGGCTAAGGTTACACTATCTCTGAGTAAAAATGGATAATTATTATAAAACTTATAAAATGATTCAATAGTAATCTTAGCATTGAAATCTGTATTAAATTCCAACCCCAGAACCACTTGCTTATTACCTACATACTTAATGTTATTTGTCTTATTTACAAATTCACCATTTTGTTGATAACCAAGAATAGTAAAAGGCGGTAATTGATAGAAGATTCCGGTATTGAAATTCACCGACAATCTTTTTGTAAGCGAGTAAGCTAAAGAAATACGCGGAGAGAGTTGATTTAAAGGATTGGACATATCCTTAGAATAGGTATTACCATCTACTCTTAAACCAGCTGAAAGAACCAGTTTCTCGTTATTAAAGCTTTGACTTGCCTGAGAAAACAGACTATACTTACCCATATTAAAGGCAGAACTATAATTGATAGTTTGAGCCCCCGAACCCGTAAAAATTCTATTGAAGGTATTATTATTATATTTGACAAATTCATACCCGCCCCCATAAGTTAATTTAAAATCACCCGTTCTCAGTGTTCTTTCAATACGTAACTTATTTTCGATTTCTTGTGACTGGTAATCTAATATTTTGTTTTCAGGTTTACTATCATCATTTCCAGCATATTTAATTGCCTTATTATCAAGCATATTCCTCGATAAAACGAAAGTCCAATAGCCCTTTTGAGTAAAGTGCTTCCATACCAGACCATTGGTATAATTCCATTGAGGCGTGGTTGGAAGTTGATCCAATAGAAACTGTTGATCTTCAGTTTCATTTGCCTCCAGATTGAGTTCAAATTGATCAATAGCCCCCAGTCCAATAAAGGTCAACTCATTTTTTTCGTCCAGTTTAAATTTAATTTTTGCCTGAAAATCATTGTAGGTAGGTAGAAATGGAAGTCCGATAGCCTGAAATAAAAATTGTAAATACGATCTGCGGCTCGAAACTAAAAAAGTACCTTTATCACCAATTGGACCTTCTAAAGTTAACCCAATATCAGAGGCACCCACCATAAAGTTACCTCCAATTCTATCACTTCTACCCTCTCTTTGTTTAAAATTAAACACAGAACTTAAAGCATTTCCTCTATTTGCAGGAAAGGCACCCGAGAAAAAATCCACCTCATTAATAAAATTTACATTTATAAGGCCCACCGGTCCACCCGAAGCCCCTTGCGTCGCAAAGTGATTAATATTCGGTACTTCTACATCGTCCAGAAAAAAACGATTTTCGTTCGGCGCCCCTCCCCTGATGATTAAATCATTTCTGAAAGATGCCGTAGTAGTTACCCCGGGTAAAGATTGAATAACTCTCGATATATCTCTCGCTCCTCCTGGGTTTCTTTGAATTTCAGCTATACCTATTGTTCTTAGGGAAACAGGACTTTCCTCCGTTTTTTTAAATGGAGATGCTTGAACAACTACCTCAGTAAGTTCCTCGATAGATTCTTCCAATTCAAAATCTACCTGAGCAGGCCTTGCATTAGTAACCTGAATTTCAAAGGCAGAACCGTCTTTAAATCCTAAATAACTGGCTGTTACATTATACAAACCCGGAGTAAGTCCTGTTATTTCATAATTCCCCGATTCATCAGAGGTGACCCCTTTATTTATTTCAGGGATAACAACCGTAGCGAAACCAATGGCTTCATTGGTCAATTTATTAGTAATTTTTCCTTTTATTATACCTGTTTGTCCATTTACCTGACTAAGAAATAAAAAGATGAAAGCAACGGTAAGCGCTAGATAATTTTTAAACATAAAAGCAATGATATATAATGATTATAAACCTATTAAATAAACAAAATGAAAAGTAGTTCTAAATACGAGCCAAAAAAATGAAAAAAAAGGATGTTTTATTGAATTCTATGCGAGTGGGTGTAAACATTGAAAGAATTATTATTAGTAAACCCAACCAGCGTAATATCATTTTCTTCTGCAATTTCTATAGCTAAACTACTTGGCGCACCAATGGCTACGACAAGATTTATACCTGCTCTGGCTGCTTTTTGTAGCATTTCAAATCCTGCCCTTCCGCTAAATAATAAAAATCCTTCCATGCGAATATTTTTATCTTTTAACAAAGCATGCCCCAAGACCTTATCGAGCGCATTGTGTCTGCCAACATCTTCGGCAACCTGCAATAATTCCCCCACATTATTAAACCAACAAACAGCATGAGACCCTCCCGTTTTATTAAAAAGGGGCTGCAATGCTTTCGTTTCGTTAACTAATCCAAAGATTATTTCTCTTTTGATTATTTTCGATTTTCCCCAGGAAGGATAAGGGATATTTCCTTGTAAAGACTCTGTATTGGGGGCGCCACAAACACCACAAGCAGCATTTACTATAAATATTCTGTCCTCTTTTGGAAAAATAGGATTGAAATGATAAGCTAACTCAACCAATTGAATTTTTTGAAAATACGTAGTTTTCTGAGCAGGCAAAATATCGTCTCTCCGATGTATAATGCCTGCCGTAAAAAGGAAGCCAACAGCCAATGCCAGATCATCTCCTGGAGATCTCATTATCATAGCTATTTTCTTTATTTTCCTATCATCGATGGGGCCGTATTTTACATATATTTCGATTGGTGACTCCACAACAACGGAATCAACCATTGATTCCTGCGAACCATTATTGGAAAAACGGCTGATATTTACCGAATCGACAGATAATATTTTGCTTTGTTGATTATCCATTTTTATTTGCCGGATTAACATTTAATCTCAATCCGAGATAAAAAGTTCTGCCTGACGCTGGTTCAAAGAATCTATTGGCTGCCGCATTGATTCTAATATTTGAAAAATAATCGACGTTCAGCAAGTTATTTACTCCACCAAAAATTTCAATTCCCGATGATTTAACTGGCAGTATATATTGGCATCTTGCCCCCAGTAAAATATATCCAGGAACAGAAACAGTATTACTATCATTTGCAAATTGTTTGCCCATAGCCCTCATATTTGCTGAGAAGAAGATTGATTTATTCCACTGGGATCTTACTTCTGTAAACAACTGAAAAGGAGAGAAACCTGGGACCCAGTTGCCTGCATAATTTTGTGAACCTGAGAGGTACTCTTTAAAGGTATGACCAGCCAAGGTAAGCGACATGATTGCACTTACTTTTCTTTCAGGAAAAAAATGAGTAAATATTTCTAATCCATTTCTTCTGGAAACCCCTGCATTTTTATAAAAAGTTCGACCGGGAAAAGCCACTAATCCGTAAGCTATCCATTCATCTTTTAAATCAATTTGATATATCGACACTTCCGATAGGAGCCATTTTACTTTTTTATATCGATAACCCAGTGAGAATTGTGAGGAAGTCTGGGGTTTTAAATCAGGGTTAAAACCACCCAAATTGCTTGGATTTGCGCTGAGCTCTGTAAGTGCCGGCGTTTCAAAATGTTTACTCCAATCCCCAAAAATACTGGACGATGTGGACATTTTATATACGAAACCTAAGGAAGGATTTAACCTAAGATAGTCGATATTTCCACTATTATTACCGTCTGTTAAAAAAAGATCTTCTACACCCATATTGATTTTATCCAATCTGGCGCCCAATACCCCTTCCCATTTTTTGCTGAAAAAATAACGATACTGGCCATAAATACCTCCACCTTGAAATAACTCCTTTTGGTCTAAATTCAGATTACCTTTTACCCCAAGTTTATTAGCGAATCTCTGTCTGTTGTCAACCTGACTGGATGCTTCCATGCCAATTAACCATTGAAAAGTAGGTTTTAACTGCTGCAATGAAGCACCTCCACCCCAAAATTGTCTGGTAAATGACACATAACCACCGGCTTCAAAGGGAAGTCTATTATCAAAAATGCGCTTTGAATAAAAAGAATATACCTGAACTTGCTTATTATTTTTTAATTGCTGATCCCAGGTACTCCCTATTCTGTATTGAACTAACTCCTCCCCTGCCTTAAACTGAATATTCCTGCTAAATGCTGACTTTCTCGATAAATTAAGCTCAGAAGAAACTAAAGCCCCTGGATCATTAGCCAGGGGGCTCGAAGCCCAATTTAATAAAAACTTCAGCTTCCCCTTTGGCAGATGAATAACATATTTACCATTAAATAAATTTGTTTTTGTCTGACTCCAGTCCCTAAATCCCGTATGAGAAAAATTACTTCCAAAAATACTCCATTCTCTTTTCGTATTTTTACCACCCATCCAAATATCTAATTTCTTCATGCCATTACTCCCTAAAAGGTAACCAGAATTCATCGAAAATGGAGAGGTTGGATCTTTTGTATAAAGCGCCAGTACGCCACCGGCCGCATTACCATAAAGAACGGTACTCACCCCCCTGATAACCTCCATCGTTTGAATAAAGGCCGGATCGATATTATCTACATTGGCCTGTCCGTCGGGGGTTGTTTCAGGAATACCATCGACTAAAATTCTAACACCGCGAATACCAAAGGCAGACCTGGAACCAAATCCACGAATGGATATTCGTACATCCTGAGCATAATTTTCAGCATTTTGAGCTAAAACACCTGGTACATAAGCAGCATAATCCTGAAGCGATGTTCTTGCCTGTCCCTTTACCAAAATATCTTCCATAAGGGTAGTTACCGCCTGATTTACACGACGGCTTTCAACCGATATTCTTGAAGCGGTAATTGGAACAGCTGGTAATTCAAGGGTATCTGATTGCCCAACAGCACTCAAAGAAGTCATTAAAGAAACGAATACCAAAGAAAGTAACAGATTACCTTTTCTAATAGAAAAGTGGTTATATTTTTTACTTTTTCTCACTTTCAGGTTTTGCTATAGTTTTATCAAATAGTTGTAAAATCCTTCTATATTCATCCAGCCAACTGGTTGTTTCCACAAAACCGTGATCCTCCATTGGAAAAACGGCCAGCTCCCAATTTTCCTTACCCAGCTCAATCAATCTTTGAGATAGACGCACAATATCTTGAAAATGAACATTTACGTCCACCATACCGTGCAACATTAGCAGATTCCCTTTTAATCCATCCGCAAAATACATTGGTGAACTTCTCTTGTAAGCTATAGGATCTAGAGAAGGAACATTCAATATATTGGAGGTATAGCCATGATTATAATGTGCCCAATCGGTAACTGATCTCAGCGCAGCTCCACTTTTGAAAGTATTATTTTCATTAAACAGAGCCATAAGGGTTATAAAACCACCATAAGAACCACCGTAGATACCTATTCTTGAAGAGTCTATATTATGTTTATCAATAAGGAATCTGGCGCCATCTACCTGATCAGACAGATCTTTACCACCCATATATCTGTAAATACCTGTTCTCCAATCTCTTCCATAACCTGCACTCCCTCTATAATCAATATCAAGTACGGTATATCCTTTGTCGGCTAAAAGATTATGAAACATGTACTCTCTGTAATAAGTACTCCACCATTCATGAACATTTTGTAAATACCCCGCGCCATGAACAAATATAACGGCACCCTTATGGCTTACCTTTGCCTCTGGTTTATACCATCGGGCAGACACATTTTCACCATCCCGGGCCTTAAACCAAACAATTTCAGGTTTTCTCCAGGAATATGACCTAAAGGCGTCAGACGTAGAATGGGTTATTTGAATAGTTTTGGCATTCGGTTTATTTTCCTGAACAAAAAGTTCCCAAGGCGTATTGGAGGTAGAGAATCTGATCGCTAAATATTTTTCGTCCGGCGAAATAGTTACCTCTGCATTTCCTACCCCTGAGGTCAATTTCACGAGATTTTTACTCGCAACATTGAGTTTATAATAATGTTGTTGATGAGGTCCTTCCGCATTGGCAGTCAAATAAATATGTTGTCCGTCAAGAGCTAAGCGGGTATTTAATATTTCAAAAGAACCTGACGTTAGCTGTGAAATAGATTTAGATTTTACATCATACAAATAAAGATGAGAAAAGCCCGTTTTTTCAGATTGAAAGTAAAATTGCTCCCCGTTGGGCAACCATTCAATATTTCCTACCGCCTGGTCATAACTTTCAATACCAGGGCCGCCAATCCATGCAGTGTCGTGTTGATGATCGATTTCCTCCCATTTTCCACTGGCAGGATCTAATAAGACCAACCATCTATCTTTATGATCTAAGGAACGAACTACAAAAAGAGGTTGATTTTTACTACTCCAAACAGGACCGTTAATAACGACAGGTTTTGGCTCAGGAAAGGTATCGACAAAAGGATTTTTTGGATCCTTATACCATTTAAGATATTCTGGTTTTTTATAAATACCTGATAATTTCTTAACATTCAGCGTATAAAACGAATCTTTTTCTGTTAAGACCACGCCCATCTCGTAAGTAGGTTTAGGAAAGCCAACTTTTTCCCTGGAGCGGAGATTGGTTGTAAAACCTGAATTAGTAACAAAATCAGGCACTTGAGTTTCTTTACCCACATTTTCTGTTACCAATTTGCAAGCAACATATTTTAAGTCAGAACTATGTGACATTTGCACTAATCTTTTGTTCTGCAGAAAAAAAGGTTTAGGCAAATAAAGGTTAGATTTGGGTTCCTCCCTCTTTCTTTTATCTGCTATCGCTTTCCTGTCCTCCAACACATCAAATAAATCGAGCTGTTCCTTTTCAAGCCATTGCTCTGCCGTGTTTTTTAAAGCAGGAGTAGTAGGTTTTACTTCTGTAAAATGAGTGAGTTGGCGCAATGAACCGTCAAATAAATGGATAGCGAAAAGATTATTATTTCGTTGAAAAGTCAACATAGAATCCCCTTTGGCAAAAGCTATATTCGATTCCCTGTCCGAAGAAATAACAAAGGGAGTGAGCGGCCCATCGGGCAAAATTTGTTTATAAATATCTCCCTCCCTTAAAATGAATCTTAGCCCCTTATTTTTAGATATTATACCTCCTGGAGGAAAAGCCAGCCACTTATCGGCAGGTAATTTGACTGGTGCTGCAGAAAATGGAGCCTTCACCTGATAGATACTTCTCAATGAATCATTATCAGGATTCCATGAAAAGAAAATTTCTTTACTGTTTGGGTGCCAGAAAATACCCTCCGGAGAATACCCTATATATTTTTCACCAGACATAATAGCTTTTAAATCAAGCGGTTGATTTTTATTATTCTGAGCTGATAAAAAAGAGGTAATGAACAGGAATAAGACTGATACCATCAGATTAACCCGAAAAAGAAAATTCGTTCTCATATATCCATTATTATTTTGTCCCAATATAGCCTTTTCAATTAAAAAAGAGAACACATCAAAACAAACTTTAATATATGTTTTTATTTTAATTTGTATATATTTGTCTATATATATTAAATTATGTACAGATTATTTATTCCTATTTTATTTTTATCTATTTTTTCGTTTAAACTAAATGCACAAGTAGTTAGAATCAAACTAGTTGAAAATAAACCATTTTGCGCAGGTTTTGGCCAGGAAAACGTGGCTCAGGTCAAGATATCATCTGTACCCAACATAAGGATACCGGAAAATGCAGGAACGGTATATACCTGGTATGCCATCCATAAGGAAGGATTTAGGAGTTGGCATACGCCCATAGACCAGAGGGCTATACCACTTCCATGGCCTGGACGTTATGAAATATATGTGATTATGAAATATATAGACAAAGTAACACTGTTGCCTTACTTTGCCTTTAAATCGTCGTCTATTTTTGTTAATGCTGATTCTTGTCCTCCTTGAGGTTAGATGGGAATTAATCGTATTTGAAAGGTAGAACGGAAGAATCCTTTATGGTAGAAAGCGTCATTAACGTTTTAAGCCTTTCAATCTCCTCTATTTGAGAGAGGGTTTTAAAAAGAAGTTGTTCGTACGTTGGAATATCTTTACAAACAATTTTCATTAAAAAGTCAGCTTCTCCGGTAATAATATAACACTCTACAATTTCGTCGATCTCTTGTACTTTTGCCATAAAATTATTTAGGGCATTGTCTTTTTGCCAAGCTAAAGAAACCTGAACGAAAGTCTTTACATTCAAACCAATGGCTTGCTGATTTACTTTTGCGTGATAACTTTGAATGATTTCTGTGTTCTCCAGTTTTTTAACCCTTTCCAAGGTTGGGGCTGGCGACAACCCAATTTTTTTAGACAAATCAAGATTAGTTATTTTACTATTTTCCTGAAGAATATGTAAAATTTTCAAATCAGTTTTATCTAACTTTTCTAAAGACTCTTGTGCAGGTAAATTATTCATGGGTTACTCGTTGTTTTTTTAAAAATAAACGCAAAAGAACAAATAATATTACAAATACGCTAAAATTTAATTGTTAATTCCCAATTAAATTTTAGCGTATAGCAAAAAGAGTAGATTAAGGGAAAATACCTAAAGAATTATAATCACTGCTTATTTTATTAATTGCGTTAACAAAAGCGGCTGTTCTAAGATCTGGAATAGCTGGATTATTTACCATTACCTCTCTTATTTCACGATAAGCATTGATCATCGTTTCCTCTAAGCCGGACCGAACGAGATCAATTTCATCTGCCCCTCTTGCGATTAAAGCAAATTCTCTTTCATTCACGTTTCTACCCGTTAATTCTTCCACTAAATGAATCACCTGAGTTAATTGATTTTGATTAAATCTTTTCTCCATTCTACCAAAACGCATGTGAGAAAGATTTTTCAACCATTCGAAATAAGAAACGGTAACACCACCCGCATTTAAATAGACATCGGGAATAATGATAGTACCTTTTGCTAATAATTTTTCCTGAGCGGGAGCGCTAATAGGGCCATTTGCTGCCTCGGCAATAATCTTTGCCTTAATATTATCAACATTATCTACTGTGATTACACTTTCCAAAGCAGCGGGCACCAAAATATCGCAAGGCTGTTCCAATATTAACTCCCTATCCTTTTTTTCAAAAGTTTTCAATGCGGGATAGCCAATAATAGTACCATTTGCCTTTCTGTAAGCTAATAAAGCATGGACATCGATACCGTCAGGGTGATAGATTGCCCCTTCCGCCTCACCAATACCTATAATTTTAATTTGCCCCTCATCCTGAGAAATCATACCAGTATATGAACCAACATTACCCATTCCCTGGATGATCATAGTTTTACCAGCGGCACCTGGAGTCAATCCAATTTTCTCCATGTCCTCAGCAAAAGAACAAGCTTCGCGAATGCCATAAAAAACACCTCTGCCTGTTGCCTCCGTTCTTCCCCGAATACCTTGTTGATTTACTGGTTTTCCCGTTACGCAACCAGCTGCATCCAATTCATCCCCTTTAAAGGTTCTGTAGGTATCATAAATCCAGGCCATTTCTCTTGGGCCTGTGCCGTAATCTGGTGCAGGAACGTCAATCGCCGGACCTATAAGATTTCGCTTAATCAACTCAGTGGTATATCTCCTGGTAATTTTTTCGAGTTCGTCCTCTGTGTATTCCCAGGGACTGATTTTAACACCACCCTTTGCACCACCATAAGGAACATCGACAATAGCACATTTATAGGTCATCAATGCAGCTAGCGCCATCACTTCGTCCTGAGAAACATGGTTACTATAGCGGATACCTCCCTTTGTTGGTGTCCTATGATGACTATGTTGAACTCTGTAGGCTTCAATAACCTTTACTTCTCCTTTAATTTTAACTGGGAAGTTAATTTGGAAGACGGCATTACAAACTTTAATTTGTTGTAATAACCCCGGGGGCAAGCCCGTATGCTCAGCTGCTCTGTCAAAATAGACATTTACGCTGTCAAAAAAACTAAACTGGTTACTCATCTGATTTTATTTGGTTTTCAAATTTGGTAAGGCGGCGGTCAATTAAAATTAAGTAAAAGGTTATTCCTATAAACAATAACAGCATTACCCCGACAACCACATAAATTTTTCCAATACTTCTCATAAAATCAGCGTTAGCTGCTGAAGCTGAAAATATGGAAATGAATGACATAAAAACTATTAAGAGAAATCGGCTCATGAAATTTACGTTAAAGGTTATATTTTAAAAAAATACTGAGTACAAAATTGTTTCATGCTGAAGGTAAAATGATTGATTTTTTTCATAAAAAGAATGATAAAAATCACCTAATCGACATCTTCCCTTAATTTTTGAAGTCTTAGATACCTAAATTGGAGAGAACTTAGCCAAAATCCAAACAGAGTGAAACCGATAACTGCCGGATAAAAAACCATGCGCATCGTATTGTCTAAATCCTGGGAACCAAAAGCTGGATTGCCCCCCGAACCCGGATGAAGGCTATCGGTAAGTCTTGGTATCACATATAACAAGGGAATGAGGGTAGAAAAAGCAAAAATTCCATAAGCTGCACAAACTCTCGCTCTCTTCTCAGGGTCTTCAAAAGAAGCCCTTAAAATAAAATAGGCAGCATAGATTAATAACGCAACCACAGTCATATTCTGTTTTATATCCCAACTCCAATAGGCGCCCCAGGTATTTTTTGCCCAAAGAGCACCGGTTATGAGACCAAGCAATCCATAAAATATGCCCGTTTGGGTATAAGCTTCTGCTTTTAAGTCAGATTCAGCGTCCCCCTTTCTTAAATATTTAATACTGTGAATAACTGCAAATAAAAAAAGGAACATCATACCAAACCAAAGCGGCACATGAAAATAAGTGTTCCGAATGGTTTCACCCAAAATATTCCTAAACGGAAAAGTTATCTGTCCGTTATTTGAAAAATCCCCTGGCTGAACCCATTGAACTTCCTCTGCAGTTAATACTTTTTCTGTCTGCGTTAAAAAAATCGCTGAGGGCAACACGGAGGTGCCGTCTGCCTCACTATCAATTAAGAGGGTAACCGCATGAACTTCTGTATTTTCAGGTAAATTATTAGGAATAGAAAACGTTAGATTCATTCTCCTCTCATCTAAAGCAATCATTTCCGTAGCCGCAATAGCTTTCCCGTTTTCCCATTTTAACCAGGCGCGAAGGGAATTACCCGCCTCTTTAAAATGCGTATTGTAACCTGTAACTTGAATTTTTAAAGTTTCCCCTGCATTTCCGTAAGAAGGTTCGACAGATTCAATACCTGATTTTAGGGGAATTAATAAACCCGCTATGATAACATAAACGATTAAAATAACCCCTGAAAATTTCCAAATTTTGCCCTTTTCAATCATGATAATTCGTTTAATCTCTCCAGATGAATGGAAATAATAACAATGCAACTCCACATAATAATAAGTCTATGGCCACTAATATCGCAAGGTCACCGCTAACTGCTGTGTCTTGTATAAGCCTTAAGGCGTGAGCCGATATTTTCACTAACATCAATATAATCGGTATTATTAATGGGAAACTTAATACTGCCAGCAGCGTGGAACTTTGATTACTCGCTGCCACCAATGAGGCTAAAAAGGTGAAAGTAACCGAAAATCCAAAACTTCCTAATAACAAAATAAGCAGAAATAAACCTATATCTTTTACAGGATTATCACCGAAAAATATAAATAAACCCCATATTAATAAACTTAATACTAATAGTAACAAGGTATTATAAACTATCTTTGCTATTAAAACATGAGATGGGTTCAATAAACTGTAATAGTACAGCACCCTGTTTCCTTTTTCCTGAACAAAACTTTTGACCATGGCGTTAACGGCAACAAACAATAGAATAATCCAGAAAAGGGTATTCCATACATTGGGTTGTATCTTTACAAAAGTTTCATAAACAACAAATAAAGTGGAAATTACATACAAAAATATACCGCTGATGGCAGAACGAGTTCTGAACTCTAACAAAAACTCTTTTCGTAACAACAATAAAATGAAATGTAAATCCTTCATATTCAATTTCTTAAAAAAGAAAACTCCTCCTAGATTTATTCATGAATACAAATATAAACTACTCTCATCAATCTTTGCCATAGTTATGCTGCTATCTTCTGCAAATATCAAGGAAGACTGGTTAACGGTGAAGGCCAAACAAGGAGATGGGATAAAAAAATTATTAGTCCGTTACCATTTAGATACCCACTCATGTAATGAGGAAAAATTTCTTTCTCTGAATAATTTATCTCCCGAGGCTAACCTAATCCTTGATAAAACTTACCTTTTACCTATTAAACAGGTTGGCTTTGACGGTAAATCAATCCGGACAAGCTTAGGCATTACCGAATTTGAGAAAGCAAAGGAAATTGAAAAATACAATGAACAACTTGTTTCAGCTGGTATTAAACCAAAGTCATTTCAAACGGATAAAATGCTTTGGATTCCGCATCATTTTACCCCATGTAATTTACCAGTTAACTCAGTTACCACTAATGAAAAGGGGTTCCCGATTTTTGGAAAATATGAATCAACGCCGATCCTCTCTGATGTTTTAAAAGGTAAAATATTTTATATTATCAGTGGCCACGGCGGGCCTGATCCTGGTGCTCAGGTGGTGAAAAATGGTCATACGCTTTGTGAAGACGAATATGCTTATGATGTAGGCTTGCGACTCTGCAGAAAACTTATTCAGGAAGGAGCTATGTCCTACATGATTACCCGGGATGGCAATGATGGTATCAGAGATGACGAAATGTTACTTTGCGATAGGGATGAAACGGTCTGGGGCGGTGAGAAAATCCCTCTGAGTCAACTAAAAAGATTGGAACAGCGGATAGATGTAGTAAAATCATTGTACGAAAAAAATAAAAAAATAGCACCTAATGGCCAGTTTCTTTTAGAAATTCATGTTGATTCGAGGCATACAGAACAACAGGTTGACCTTTTTCTTTACCATCAGGCAAATAGTCAAATTTCACATCAAATGGCCAATAATATTCATAAAACATTCAGAGAAAAATATAAGGAGAACCGCTCAACGGGTGTTTATAAAGGAACCTTGTCAAGCCGTGAATTATATTCTCTTGAAAATGCACCCATGCCTGCTGTTTATATTGAACTCGGTAACTTGAGAAATAACTTCGATCAGCAGCGATTTATTTTGCCTTCCAACAGACAGGCTTTGGCCAATTGGCTTTTCGAGGGCGTAAAATAAACGCCTTAGTCCATAGCGTTGATATTTGAAAGTAACCTTTTGATTTCTAAGCTATTATTTTTCCACCAATTTACTGTCCAGACAGGTAATAATTCAATATTATACTTTCTTAATTTATTCGTTTGTCTTACTTCCCAAATAAAGTCAGTGTGGGTTTCATTGGCATGAAATCCATCTAACAGAAAAAATATATAATTAGACTGAGCCATTTTTCTCTTTATAAAAAATGGAAAAAAGTCCTGATTGAAAAAGATATTTTTTTGAATATCGTGAGTTGGAAGTTTATCCTCGAGTTTCAACGACAATACCGACCAAAATGAAGGATAATGTCCTTTAAACGAATCTTCTACTTCGGGTTTAAATTTTTGAAACTCATAATCCAAAGAATAGATATCTCTAACACTTATGGCTTCTAATAATTTTAAATAAGGAATGAATAAATCATCATTATTTTCCAGTTCCACCATTTGTGCTCTTTTAAAGGAGCTAATGACCGTCAGATTATCCAGAGGTAACTGTGCCATTAATTCCACATAAGAAGGAGTGAAATAACCCACGTTTACATACTTATTTACATCATGGTAGGTGGTTAAAAGGTACACCGAATGAAAATGTTTAGATTGAATATCATCTGGCGTTAGAATTTCCAAACCATATTTTACCAGATGAGTAAAATGATTATTCAACGTTGATTCCTGGTGTTGAATCTTAAAAATCAATGTAGAAATAAAATTTCTTTGGGTTTCCGTCATACAAACAACCCCTATGGTTGGTATATTTTCAGGCGTTGAGTAGCGAATTTTTGAAAGCTCGTCGATGAGAAAAGTAGCTTCTTCCTCATTTATCCCATTCGGCTGAAGGACACCATTAATTCTATGAAAATGAATGTTAGCATCTTTAATTGCATGAATAGTAGGGTGACCTCCCTTCCACTGTTGCCATGGATTTCCCGGATAAAAGCAATGAATTTTTGATAGGCGAGAAACAGGATACCTCTGTTTTAGCTCATTTTCAATATATTCATTAGGAAATGAAGGGTTATAAAAATATGTCACTCGAGGGGCCAGCGATTGAAATTTCGACAAAAAAGCGGGAGATGAATATGATGCATCGCCCCAGAAAATATGATCAAAATAAAGAGATGGATTATCTTTAAAAAGCTCATTTAGCTGATTAATTGTCATACATACTACTGGAAAACAGTCTGTAAGCAATGGATTAATATCCTTTAAGAACAATAAATAATCTACTTCATTCAAAGATTCCTTTTCAAACCATCTTATTATTTTTTGTATGGTATGTTTCTCTTCTTTTCTTAACTGTTTAATACGTTCTTTCCTTTTTTGAAACCACACAGATTGTATTTGCCGGGGTAACATGCTACGAAATAGCTCCCAATCGGCCTCAAAAGTCTCCAGCGGCAAGGATGAATCGGGAAGTTGGTGATGGTAGTGTCGTAATAAGACTTGGTGTAAGTACCAATTTTTGAAGGTCATTGACCAATCCTCCGGATTAATTGTCGAAAAAGATTGTATAATTGTCTTTGCTCCTTTAGAAAGATTTTTCCAACTTAACTGCCATTGATAAAAGACAGGAAAGTCACGAAAATTTAGAAGAATCAGATCCAAATTATTAACCAGAGCTTCCAACCATTTTTGACGGGCTACTAAGGTTAGAGAATGATGTTCTAATTTTTCGAGAAAGAATGACTTAGCATTAAAGCGCTGAATAGCTTCATCCATTAAAGTTTCAAGTTCGACAAATAAATCTTTCGTATTCCCAAAAGAATTTACATTGGCACTGGAGGCACGAAGAACTTCCTCATTCACATAATCTGGAAGTCTTGATTGCCATTCTACGGCACTTTCCATCAAGGCGTCTATGTACCCCATCCAATCTCCTAAATGGGAAACACCAAAATCCTGAGGCATTTCAGGAAAAACCCAGATTTTCTGATTATGAATTTTATTACTTAACAGTTGAAATAACACATTTAATTCTTCCCGTGCTTCTATAATTTTTTTTCCCCGACCGGCCACTTTACTATATAAAAGGAGAGAAAAACTTTTTGTATAAATAAAGTCATTGCCGTACAAATCAAAGTATCCATCAAATTTATTTTTCAACTCCTCTATAAGCTCTATAATCAACTGAATTTCATTAAACAAGTGAATATTTAAAGAGTCTGAATACTGTGCCAGACCATTTGAGTATTCAACAAGAATAAATCGAAAGTTATTCCTTTCTTCGTTTAAAAGTAAATTAAATTGATCCGCTCCTTCTTCAAAATCAGAAAGGTCTATAAGGCTGGTATTTAAAACATTTAAAGGATGTTGGAGCGTGTTAATCGCTTCAAATCTTTTTTGTAAGGGTTCAATTTCTGACAATAAGGAATAAAATTCCGAGGGTATAAAATTAAAATTATCCGTAGGGATTCTAATATTAACTAATTTAATTTCATCACTACTAACGCTTTGTAAAAACAGGGTAACAACCTCTGTCCAATCAAGCTGGTCAAATATTTTTTTTCTGGACGCACCATAAGCCATTGATAACTTTGTAAAAAGCCTCTGGCAGGAAGCCAAAATTTCTTTAAAGTTATCTCCAGCAAACACGGGAGAATTTTTTTCCTGTTGAATAATAAAAGTTAATCTTTTAATGAGTTGTCTTAACTGTTCGTCCCCATGTTGAGATAAAACCAGATTTTCTAAATTATTTGAAGAAAAATAATGGTCCATGGATTGAAAAAATCCATTATTTTCGGAAATAATAAGGCAGGTCCTACCATTCGATAAGGCATTAGAAACCATATTAAAAAGTAAAAATTTCTTCCCGGTTCCTGCAGAGCCTTCAATAATCGTATGCGTATTTTCCTGAATCTTGTGATATGCTGTGGCCTGTTCAGGCAATAAAACTTGCAAACCAAAAGAATGTCCTGGCAAGGTAACATTTTGGTTTTTAGCAAAATAAAGTAGCTCCTCTTTTTGTTCAAATAGTGATTTAAGAACCATTAATTGAACAGAATTTAAAATTTTGTATTCATTTTTCCTGATCTCTATATTTTCTGCGCCAGACAAAGGAACAATAACATCATTACTATTAAATAGAGGATCAACAGCTTGATTTATAGCTCTAAAATCATCAAGATCAATTCCATTTTTATTTAAAAATGGCGAAATCACCGCTTTTAATTTATCGAAGGAAGGAAGGGCTAAAATTACAGGATTTACTACAGGCAACAAGGAAACATTACGGTAAAACATCCACTTTACCCCCACCTTATCAACTGGTGTCAATGAAATATCCCAGATAAAAAAAGGTATAGCTTTAACCTCGTTTCCCTGCATTGAAACCAATAAAGGGTATCCAACTTTAAGGGAAGGCGTTCCAAATTTAGCGTATAATAATTTTTGCTTATGAAAAATTTCCCAGGTCAGCGCGGGAGAGAGGGTATTAAAAACCAGATTGGACGGAACAATTAAATGTCCGGAGTCAGCAACCCACCTCAAAAAATCTATATCTTTTGAAAATGCTAAAATATCTAAAGCTTTTTCGTTTGTTCTTAACCTTTCATTTCCCATACTACCCAAACCTGAAACGAACTATATGATAAAATGGCACGTTTACATTAAAAATGAACTACTTATTCCAAAAGATAATACATTAATAGATATACAAATATAATAAAATATAGATATCGAAACCATTTAAAAAACATTTAGTGAATGAACCGTTTAAAAAAAATAATGTTTCTTTTTTCCTTACGAAAAAATTATGGCTGAAAATAAATCCGCTGAAGTAGCGGTAATTCTTACCGACGAAAATAAAAGTATTATTTGGGTAAATGATGCCTTTCTTAACATTACAGGATATTCATTATTCGAAGTGCTCGGTAAAAAACCAGGCAGTATTTTACAAGGAAAAAACACGTCAAAAGAAACCATTGAATTAATAAGTAAGTCGTTAAAAAAACAATTATCTGTAGAAACCCAAATTTTAAACTATCGAAAATCGGGTGAACCATATTCCTGTCATTTGGCTATTCACCCCGTTTTTAACGATAAAAAAGTGCTAACAAACTATATTGCTTTTGAAATAGATGAAACTAATAAATCACTTGAAAGTGAATATAGCATGCTTCAGATTCAAAAAAAATATAAAGCAAGCAGTTTAGAGCCAATGGATGAGGTAACCCTTTTCAGGCGATTAAACACTTTAATTATCAGAAAAAACTACTTTCTTGACCCTGATTTGGATATAAAATTAGTCGCCGTCGGTCTCAAAAGCAATACTAAATACCTTTCCCAGGTGGTTAATAACCAATTTGGCAACAATTTTAAACATTATATCAATCAGTTTAGGATTAATAAATTAAAAGAAGTGATAACAGACCCTCAAAACAAGGGAGCCAACTTATTTGAGATGGCCCAACAATGTGGATTCAAAAATAAATCTACCTTTCATAAGGTATTCAAGGAATTCACAGGCACTACTCCTAAAGAATTTCTTAAGCAAAACAAGGATAACTAGATTGGAATATTTACTTTTATCTGAATATCATTGAAAAGCAATTTGCATAAATAAAAAAGGGAACCATGAATGATTCCCTTTAATTTTTGTAGCGGCGGCAGGACTTGAACCTACGACCTTCGGGTTATGAGCCCGACGAGCTACCAACTGCTCCACACCGCGATTTCGTTCTGCAAATATACACCTTTTTTTTAACAATGAGTCAACTATTTTACAAAAAAAATTATTTAATCAATAAAAAGAGAATGGAAGCATTTATTTATGGTGCAAAAAGAACACCCATAGGAAGCTTTGGTGGCACATTATCAAGCCTTTCTGCTACTGAACTTGGATCAAAAGCCATCGACGGATTATTTTCAGAGCAAGGTCCTGCTAAAGAGGAAATTCAGGAAATTTACATGGGAAATGTAATTGCTGCAAATTTAGGTCAAGCGCCAGCCAGACAAGCTGCCTTGGGTGCCGGACTCAGCGAGAATGTTATTTGTACTACCATTAATAAGGTGTGTGCTTCTGGAATGAAAGCAACGCAATTAGCGGCCATGTCTATTCAAGCAGGTGTAAACGATTGGGTGATCGCCGGCGGAATGGAAAGTATGAGTAATGTACCTCATTATCTACCATCCCTTCGATGGGGAAATAAATATGGCAATGCTGAAGTTTTAGATGGTTTAACAAAAGACGGATTGACTGATGCCTATAATGGCGCTGCCATGGGTAATTGCGGTGATGCGACCGCAGAAAAATATCATTTTTCAAGGGAAGAACAAGATAATTTTGCTATAGAATCATATAAAAGAACGGCATTAGCCACAGAAAATGGTTATTTTAATGCTGAAATTGTACCCATTACCATTCCTCAAAGAAAAGGAGGTGATCTGGTGATTAAGGAAGATGAGGAATTCAAAAAGGTAGATTTCTCTAAAATTCCTTCTCTTAAACCTGCCTTTTCTCCCACAGGAACTATAACTGCAGCCAATGCAAGTACCTTAAACGACGGTGCTTCTGCCTTATTACTCGGTTCAAAAGAAGCAGGTGAAAAATCAGGCATTAAACCCATAGGTAGAATTGTTTCCTTCGCCGATGCCGAAGTGGCGCCTGAATGGTTTACCATTGCACCGGTTAAAGCAGCCCCGCTTGCGCTGAATAAGGCGGGATTAACCTGGGAGGATATTTCTTTTGTTGAGGTAAATGAAGCTTTTGCCATCGTTCCCATGGTTTTTGCTAAAACTTTTTCTATCCCCTCCGATAAATTAAACGTTCGGGGCGGAGGTGTTTCTATGGGACATCCGTTAGGTTCCTCTGGTTCCCGTATTTTAGTGACCTTAATCCATACCTTACAACAAAATGGAGGTGGCTATGGTCTCGCTGCCATTTGTAACGGAGGAGGAGGTGCGTCTGCCATGGTCATTGAGGTTTTTCCAGCCTAATTACGGTAAACTTTTTTTCAGCGTACCTTTATTTTATATTGTCGCTGTTTTAAAATCAATAAACTATTACTCCTGTGAAACATCTACTCTTTTTATGGCTATTTACCGTTCCTGCATTGGCTCAAAAAACCAGTATTTTATGGTTGGATGATTTACAAATTCAAACCTTTTCTGAAGGATTAAGACCTGTAAAAGCTAAAAAAAATTACGAATCTCATACCTTAAAGGTTAACAAATTGTCCTTTCAGCGAGGTGTTGGGGCTCAATCACCCTGTGTTCTCGCCTTTAATGTAGATAAAAAAGCGTTAAGATTTCAGGCTAAAATTGGAAATGATGACGAGGGAAATCCAGCGTTACCGTTGTCCTATTATGTTTTAGGTGATGGAAAAATCCTTTTTGAGAAAAAAAACATGAAAATGGGAGATAATCCCATTGCTATAGATGTGTCGTTGAAAGGTATCAAACAACTTGGACTTTTAGTTTTGGATACGGTAGGTGGTATTAGCAATAAACGAACTTATGCCAATTGGTTGGATGCAAGAGTAGAAATGATTGAAAATTCATCAATTGGATATGTAGAAAATAAGGGCAAAAAGTATATACTTACGCCCAAAACTGCAGCCATTCCGAGAATTAATTCGCCAAAACTTTTTGGCGTTCGTCCTGGAAATCCATTTTTGTATAATATCGTCGCATCTGGTAACAAACCGATAATATTCAAAGCATTAAATTTACCAAACGGCCTTAAGTTAAATGAAAAAACGGGTCAGATAACAGGTGTCCTAAGGGAGAAAACGAATCATAATGTAACTCTGATAGCTGAAAATAACAAAGGTAAAGCCACCGCAGAACTTGAAATCAGGGTTGGAGAGGATATTGCTCTAACTCCCCCACTTGGTTGGAATGGATGGAATGCCTGGGAACAAAAAATAGACAAGGAGAAGGTTTTGGCCTCTGCTAATGCCATGATTCACTTTAATTTAAAGGATTATGGTTGGAATTACGTAAATCTCGACGACTCTTGGCAAGGGTATCGCGATTCAGTTTCTCTGGCTCTTCAACCTAATGAAAAATTTCCCGACATAAAAGGGATGTTCGATTACATTCACTCTTTGGGTCTAAAAGTTGGCCTCTACTCTACTCCCTATATTTCAAGCTATGCAGGTTATGTTGGTGCATCCTCTGATTATCCAAAAGGAGGAGAAACTCATGAAAGGATAATGGTAAACAGACCTTCTTTTAGTCATATTGGTCCATTTAAATTTGAAAAGCAAGATGCCAGACTGATGGCTGAATGGGGCGTAGATTTTTTAAAATATGATTGGAGAATTGATCTGCCTTCAACTATTAGAATGGCTGAGGCACTGAGAGAATCAGGTCGTGATGTAGTGTTAAGCTTATCCAATAACGCCCCTTTTGATAAAGCGGCAGATTGGGCAAAATGGGCACAGATGTACAGGACAGGTCCAGATATTAAAGATAGTTGGACGAGTTTATATCACACTTCTTTCTCTTTAGACAAATGGGCCCCATTTTCCGGTCCCGGCCATTGGGCAGATCCTGATATGATGATTATCGGTGATGTGTCTATAGGTCCTGTTTTACACCCTACCCGATTGACGCCCGATGAGCAATATAGCCATGTCAGTATTTTCAGCTTACTCTCAGCACCCATGCTTATTGGATGTCCACTTGAACGCTTGGATCCTTTTACCATTAATTTGCTCAATAATCATGAAGTGCTTGACATAAATCAAGACCCTCTTGGTAAACCGGCGAGATTCATGGGCCTTGACAACGGAGTACAAATATGGCTAAAAGAGTTAAATGACGGCTCTTATGCTTTAGGTATGTTCAATATGGCCAATTACGGTGATCATCCGGCATCCTATTTCAGATGGGGTGACGAAAAAGAAATCCATTTTAATTTGCATCTTGACAAATTCAATCTACCCGGAAAATGGTTGATACGAGATGTTTGGAAACAAAAAGAAATAGGTAAATTCTCTCGTTTATTTACAACAAAAATCCCTCATCATGGTGTTAAGTTAATCAAATTGATAAAAATCAATGATTAATATGTGCAACCAGGAAAACATCTGGACAAAATCTTTTTAAAGTAACCTCATGACTATCAAAATTTTTGTTACTGGTGGAACTTTTGATAAGGAATATAACGAACTCGACGGTTCCCTTCATTTCAAAGATTCTCATATACCGGAAATGCTGACAAGAGGTCGGTTTCAAGTTCCGGTTGATTGGACCACCCTGATGATGATGGATAGCCTTGATATGACTGACAGTGACAGGCAAACGATTGCACAACACTGTATCTCAACTCCTGAAAAAAATATTGTGATTACTCATGGCACAGATAGCATGGTTGAAACAGCCAGCGTAATTGCCCAGCTTGTAAAGGATAAAACCATTGTGCTGGTTGGAGCAATGGTTCCTTACACTTTTAGTAGTTCTGACGGTTTTTTTAACTTAGGAACCGCTTTTGCTTTTGTACAAACTCTCCCGATGGGAGTTTATATTGCGATGAATGGGCGTTATTTTAAATGGAATAACGTCCGTAAAAACAAAAAGGAAGGAATTTTCGAGGAAATTAACTGAGTAATCACTTATTCCCTTAGAAACTCCAGATTATCCTCTTCGTCTAATTCCACCAAAACAGCTTCTTCTCCAGTAAAATTTTTACTATTTTTCAATTCAACGATTTCATCAGCAAGGGCTTTGGCACTTTCATTTATTGAATCAAATGCGTTGGATTTTATTTCAGCGCCGATAAATGCAGAGGTAGCCCAAAGCCCCTGGTTCACCAGTTGGATAATGGTACTTATTCCCACAGAATTATCCAACCTGAAAGCTATTTTTGAAGATAAATTTCCTATATGTTCAGGTAAATGATCCGAGGCCAATAAAATACTAAGGGGACGGGAATGAAAAGAAAGTAAGGTTTCTACCCGTGGGGATAAATCTGGTACATAGTGCTTAAATAGTTCTATGGAATCGACCAGGCATTCATAATTAAAATGAAAGTTATCGCGTTTAAATGATAGTAAACGTTTTATAGATTTCTCATCGTCGAGTAAACATATTAAGGACCACAACGTTTGCGTTTGAATTAATACAATCTTTCCTTCCTTCAAGGCTGATGCTGCTGCCAAGATTTTAGGATCAATATTTTGAAAATCAATACTATTTATTTGAACCATGTTAAATTTTAAAACTAAGTTAAAGTCAAAATTAATCCTATTAACGCCGAATAGGAGTTTCTTGTTTTTAATCTTTTATATTTTTACTACCCCTCTTTTTGCGGAACACATCATTGGTGGAGTAATGAGCTACAAAATACTACGTTATACTAACAATGACCCTCTTTCTAATAGTTGGCGATACAAATTTACGTTAAAAATATATAGGGATTGTCAGGGATCAGGGGCAAATTTTGATTCATCTCCAGGGACTTTTGCTGCTAATGCTACTATTTACCGTCTGGATCAAAGAAATATTCCTGTAAAAACAATCATTTTTCCTTTACCAAGCGTCGTAAAAATAAATCCAAATCCGGGAAATGACTGCTTAAAAGTACCTCCTAATGTATGTGTTGAAGAGGGAATTTATGAATTAGAAACCGATTTACCCATTATTGATGCTGCTTATGTAATTAGTTATCAGAGATGTTGCCGGAATATTTCTATTTCGAATATTGTTGATCCAGCGCTAACCGGAGCGACGTTTTCTGTTGAAATAAGTTCTGCGGCTCAAAAAGCAAAATTAGACAGTCCGGAATTTTTAAACTTTCCTCCTGTCGTTCTTTGTGCCGGACAGTCTTTTGATTTTGACCAGTCTGTCACTTCTATCAGTGGCGATAGTTTAGTTTATTCGCTGGCTAATCCAACGACCGGTGGTGGGCCCGACAATAATAATGCTAAAAGTGCCAACGGAGTTGCCCCCGATCCGGATCTCCCTCCTCCGTACAATGAGGTTCAGTATGTAGGGCCAATTTTCACTAGCACAAAGCCCCTAGGGTTAAACAGTATCCTTACTATCCATCCAAATACGGGCCTCATTCAGGGAAAACCAGCTTTAACAGGGCAGTTTGTACTGGGTATTGAGGTAAAACGCTATCGGAATGGCATTTTGTACCATACGCTGAGAAGAGATTTTCAAATAAATGTAGGAAATTGCGATGCTAAAGTAAAAGTTAATTTACCCCTCACAAATGTCATCGGAACCAGTGAAAGTATCTTTCAAAATTGTGGTGAGACTAAAGTAACCTTCAAAAATGACAGTCAGGACACCTCCGCCATTACTTCTTATAACTGGATCTTTACAGGCGCTACCCCAACCCAGGTATTTACGTCTAATCAACGCAATGCTACCATTGATTTTTTAACACCGGGTACTTATAATGGTAAGTTAGTCCTTAATCCGACGGGAACATGTAAAGATTCATTGTCTTTCAAGGTAGTTATTCCTCAAAAAGTTAAAGCCGAAATTCAAGTCAAAGGCGATTCTTGTGTAGCACTTCCCCTTGACATTACCTACAAGGGTTTGGTAAAGCCAACCTTCATCCGTTGGGATTGGGAGAGATTCAGTGCAACCTCAAATGGTTTGAAAGGTTGGGTGGTTGGTACAGACACCTTTCCCATCGTCACAAGATCTGGAAGTTATACTATTCAGCTTTTGGTGGTAGGTGAGGGAAACTGCCGGGATTCCACCATCGTTAAGGTGCCCTATTATCCAATTCCAGGTTTCGCAAACATTGATGTAACTCCTTCTGATGCATGTCTGGGTACCCCTATCAAATTTTCGACGAACCCTGACATATCAAAGGAAGAACTTTCTGTAAAATGGGATTTTGGTGACGGAAAGACTTCAAACTCCTTACCAGCAACCCATACCTATACTAAGGAGGGTCTCTATAAAGTTAGCATCATCCTAATCACTGGAAATGGTGTTTGTAGCAAGAAAATAGATTTGACCAATGAACTGAATATTCGGGTTGCCCCAACCGCTTCCTTCTCATATTCCCCAAAGGAGGATCTTTCGCTAAAACAACTGGTTACCTTTACGAGTAATTCCGGCAACCAGTTGAAGCATTTATGGAAAAATGGAGATAAAAGAATAGATTCTACGTTGAATTTTTCGTTTGCGCTACCCGATACGGGTTTTGTTCCCATAAGCTTACAAGTCACCGATATTTTAACAGGGTGTTCAGACATTATTTCACAGGAAATCTATGTTAAACCACAAGTCAGAATTTATATTCCTAATGCATTTTCGCCTAATTTTGATGGTATTAACGATGAATTTATCGCTTCAGGTGATTTGGAAATTTTAAAAGACTATAAAATGCAGTTATTTTCAAGATGGGGAAATCCTGTTTTTATTTCCACCGATCCAAGGGTAGGTTGGGATGGCAGTCTGACAAACGCTAGTAAGGGCGCACCCGCAGATACCTACATTTATATGATCAGTTATACAGATAATAAGGGAGAAAAACAGTATTTTTCAGGAACCGTTCTACTAATGAGATAAGATTATGAACTATCTACGCATTCTTCCATACATTCTCCTCCTCAGCATCTCTTGTTTTTTGGGCGTTAACTTACAGGCAAAACACCTTATTGGTGGTAATTTAACCTACAAATGCCTTGGAAATGGAGACTATTCTTTCACTCTTAAAGTGTATAGAGATTGTAATTGTACAGATTGTGCGCAGTTAGACGATATTGCAGAAATAGGGATTTATCGTTGTAATGGGGATGCAGATTGCGGAAGATTGCGGCAAAATTCCGTTTTTTCAAGAGTTCAGGTAAGATTAACGTCAAAAAGGAATGTAGAACGTCCTGATTATCCTTGTTTAATACCCCCTAATATCTGTGTTGAAGAGGGTATTTATGAATTTAAGCTTAGTAATTATGGCATTCGTCTTCCACCTGGAAATGTATCTTATCACGTGTCTTATCAAAGATGTTGTCGAAATAATACCATCACCAATATCATTAATCCAGATCAAGTGGGATCCACTTATGGCATAGAAATAACTCCTGAAGCACAAGCTATATGCAATAACAGCCCTGAATTTAAAACCTTCCCACCTACTGTTATTTGTGTTAATAATGAATTAAAATACGATCATAGTGCTAAAGATGCCGATGGAGATTCCTTAGTTTATTCTTTTTGTGCCCCTTTTAACGGTGGTGGTCCCTCTACAAATAATGTGATCTACAGAACTTGTGATGGCGCTTATCCTACACCTGCTTGTCCTCCTCCCTATTCACTGGTTACTTTTAGAGGTGGAAATATAACGTCGTCAACGCCTATGGCCGGGGATCCAATCGTTAGCATAGATTCAAAAACAGGGTTGATAACGGGAAAGCCTACCGCAAAAGGACAATTTGTGGTAGGGGTTTGTATTGCTGAATATAGAAACGGAATTTTAATAAGTAAATCAAAC
>JANQZX010000049.1:0-15576 GCA_030728245.1 Saprospiraceae bacterium
TTACTAATTCAACTCGTTTCATTATTTCAGGTGATTGCTTTATTTCACTTGGTTCAGCATCAACAAGCCACAGGCACCAACGCTTCTTTCCATTTAAATACTCAAAAGCTGATAGTAATGGTTTTATAAATTTTTCTATTTTCGGCTCTTTATTTAATAATTCTATTTTCTCTTCATCTGTTAAGAGTAGATTTCCACCATCTAAAGGCATATTCCCAAAGCTCATTTTTGGAACTTTACAAATTGGATTTGAATTTTTGTCAATGAAAAGGTCTTTCGCATCTACTAAGTAAGGATTGATATTTTTTACCTTTATTTCGTGTGCTTCTCCTTTAATGTCTTCATACTCAAAAATGCTCTTGTTTAGAGTGTCGAAGTTGGCAAAGCCAATTATCACACAATAAACGGCTGCATTCCCTTTTGCTTCGTTGCTCCATTTAAACGTTCGATGAGCAAAGTGAATTTTTACGATGTATTTGCTAATCATTGGTTCCCACAAAATACTTGTTTGTTCGCCTTGCACAATGGAGTTTGTTGATACAAAAGCAACTTTAATTTTTGTGCCTTGAATGAATTTAGCGGCTTTGATATACCAACCCGTAACATAGTCTAAAACTCCACTTCCGTCTGCATTGTCAAATTCTTTTACAATTTGGTCTCGCTGACTTTGCTTCATTATTTTAGAACCAATGAATGGTGGATTGCCGATTATAAATGAAAGGTCATTTTTAGTTATTACACTTTCCCAGTCGGTTTCTAGTGCGTCTGCGTGACGTATTTGTGCCGCTTTTTTCAAGGGTAATCTTACAAAATACTGACCAAACTCATTACTTACCAACATATTCATTTGGTGGTCAATGAGCCACATGGCTACTTCGGCAATTCGTGCTGGAAATTCTTCATATTCAATGCCGTAAAATTGGTCAACATTTATGAGAATGATACTGCTTACATCTATTACTCTCTGTCCTGACTTGTTTAATACTCTCAATACTTCCAATTCGAGCAAACGAAGTTCTCTGTAAGTGATGATTAAGAAATTGCCGCAACCACAGGCAGGGTCAAGAAAATGGTAAGTACTTATTTTCTTGTGAAATTCACCGAGCTTATTTTTGTTGTCTTTGATGTTTTCAAACTCTTTCCAAAGGTCATCAAGGAATAGCGGTTTAATAAGTTTTAATATGTTGGTTTCGCTGGTGTAATGTGCGCCAAGATTTCTTCGTTCCGTTGGATTCATTACACTCTGAAACATTGAACCAAAAATGGCAGGTGAAATTTTGCTCCAATCAATGTAAGTGCAATCTAAAAGGGCTTAACGCATTTTGCTATCGAAACTTGCCGTTGGTAAATTTTCTTCAAATAACTTTCCATTCACGTAGGGAAAGTCCGCAAGTTGCTCGTCAAGATTTTTAAATCGGCTGTCTTTTGGTGTGTTTAGCACCTGAAAAAGTTCTTGCAGTTTTGCTGCGAGGTCGCTTCCGTCAATATTGGTGCGTTGTTCAATGTATTCTTGAAATTGTTGTTTTTCAAAAATAGTCGTGTCTTCAGCAAACATTAAAAAAAGTAAACGAACCAAATAAACCTCTAAGGGATGTCCGGTGTAGCCAATTTCTTCCAGTCTGTCATGAAGTTTACCCATTAATTCGGCCGCTTTGATGTTTGCCGGATCTTGTTCTTTGTAAACTTTTTTTTGATAGCCTAATAAGTAGCCAAAATGCTGAACGTTATTTACCAGGTCATTGAGTTTAAACTCAATGTTCTTTGTTTCTTCAAGGTCGTGAAGTCTGAAATTTTCAAAGTCAGAAATGAGAATGTATTTCGGTAATTCGTGTTCTTTCAGTCCGTGTAAATAGTCTTTTGCTTGTTCGAAAGCTCTGTCAAGGTTTTTGCCCCGACTTTTCATTTCAATTAAAATCATTCCTTTCCACAGCAGGTCAATGTACCCGTCTTTGTCGTTAAGTTTCTTAACCCGGTGTTCGAAGGTGGAAACGCGTTTACTTGTAATGCCAAAGACTTTAAAGAATTCGACTAAAAATGGTTTTGCGTCCGCTTCTTCGTTTGAGGTATCAGCCCATTCTTTTGAAAAATTTAATGCTCTATCTTTTATTTCATTCCAGCTTAGTGTCATTCTTTTACTATAAGTTTGTTATTCTATGATTAATATTAAATAAAACGTCAGAAAGTTTAATGGGAAAGTACGGCTCCTTTTGGTAAATATTCTGGTAATTTAGTTCCACTTCTATAAAAATAGTCATTTTTTTTAGCTTTTAATTTTTTCTTTTCCACAGAATCGACCTAAAGGAGGAGGTACTATATGTTATCATCCCCTAATGATGATAAAAATATTGTTTTATGGCTGTAAAAACAATATATATTATGCCCTAAAATTAAAAAAGCATTAAAGGAAATCGTAAAGAATAGCAACAAGGCTACCCGTTTTTATTCATCTGCCTTCACAAAGGCCTTATTGGACTATCCATTCTTAAAAATCATAAAGGTTTACCCAAATTATATATTGGAAAAATTATTTCAGCCGAATTCATAAAGTAGGATAAAAAATAGAGGCTGCCTTTAGTGAAAACCTCTATCATTATACAGATGGATTACCCTATTTACGAAACAATGGAACCCCATTATCAGGTTATCCATCTCATCAGGTTTCTGAATACCTTGTAGAGACGCGATGCCTCGCGTCTTCTCCCCGACAGGTATTAATGATATATTCACCCGCTTTTACCTGGTTTTGAATCAGGATTTACATGATTTCAATGATTATAGAGGACGTCTTCTGTCTGGGTGATTGGATTATTCGTAGATTGGGTACTTTTTAGCCTTCTTTTCGCCGATGCGTTACGCATCGGCGAAAGGCTTCGAAACGAAAGCCCCGATTAAATATTAATCTTCCCATATTAATCAACGACTATTTCTATCAAAATATCTCTTGAAATGGCCCAAGAAATAACAATTGGAAGCATTCATCCAAAAAGAAATAGCAGTAGAAACAATTAAAAGCGATGTTGGCATAAGTAATAACAAATTAAATTTTGGATCTCTGGTTTCAGTGATTGAACAAACGCATCAGCATTTTCAGCAACAAGCTGTTAATGCGGTAAATGTGTCCTTGACCAAAAGGAATTATTTAATTGGTCTTTATATTGCAGAGTTTGAGCAAAAAGGCGAAGATAGGGCTGCTTATGGAACAAGATTGGTTGATTCGCTGGCTGAATCCATTAACATTAGAGGATTAGGAAATAGAAACCTAAAACTTTTTAGACAGTTTTACTTTGCCTACACAAAATTAGGACTTGCATTTGATCAATTTTTAGATTTTCCCAATCAAGGAATTTTTAAAATTGTGCAGTTGGCAACTGCACAATTACAAGGTGCTGAAAATGAATTTATTGTAATTCGTCAGAGAGTAACTGATCTATTGAAACAAAATTCTGATAGCTCAAAAACAGATAACTATTATCGGCAGATTTTGGAACGAATTTCATTTACACATTTATCAGAACTATTGAAAATTGAAGATAATACAAAACGAACTTTTTATGAATTGCTCGTCCTGAAAACGACACCTTCGGTAAAGGAACTGAAACACCAAATTAATACCCTGGCCTTCGAGCGTGTTGGCTTATCTTCAAATACCGAAACTTCAATAAAACAATTGCAAGGCAAAATTGAACCTGAAAATGCTTCTGATGCTATTAAATCTATTTATACATTTGATTTCTTGGGTTTAAATTCAAATAGCATGATTGAAGAAAAAGACCTCGAAACTGCTCTGTTGGATCATCTTCAGGAGTTTATGCTGGAAATGGGACATGGCTTTTGTTTTGAATACCGCCAAAAACGTATCTTAATAGATGATGAGTACTTTTTTGCTGATTTAGTATTTTATCACCGAATTTTGAAATGCCATGTCATAGTAGAATTGAAAATAGATGCTTTTAAGCAAGAGCACATGGGACAACTCAATACCTATGTGGCTTTTTACAATGCCGAAGTGAAACGAGAGGATGACAATCCCGCGATTGGAATTTTACTATGTACCGAAAAAGGCAAGAAACTCGTAGAATACGCCACAGCAGGTATGGATCAACAATTATTCGTATCAAAATATCTCCTGGAATTGCCCAAGAAAGAACAACTGGAAGCATTTATCCAAAAAGAACTGGAAAAATTGAAGTAGAAACAAATAAAAGCGATGGATTTTGCAGAGAATATTGCGAAAATGGAAATATGCAGGTAAAAGGGAATGCGGTTAAGTATTTGCAACTTGATGGTTTTTCTGAAATGTCAATGCAATCAAATAGCTTAATTATGACTTCTGAAAATAATTTATAGTCGAAATAGAAAATGCTTTGGTTAAAAACATTGCCAAATTCTTAGTAGCATCAGGAAGCGATAATATTCCCTGAAGAATTTAAAAGTAGCTTACCCACTATCGAAGAAATTGAACTCAAAAAAATTAAATCATAGTTTCCAGTTTATTCCGGTACTAGTTGATTAACATTATCAGGGTTATTAAAAATCATAGTAAAAATATTATAAACACTAGATTAGGGAAAAGACTAAATTGGAATAATCCTATTTTTGTAATGTGTCAATAATTATTTAAACCTAAAGTTGCATTTATGAATTGAATGCGGCTAAACGTATTGGTAAAAAATGAGAAAAATTAAAATTTACATCATCATTCTATCATTGTGGTTAATCCCTAATTTAGGTTTTTCACAAATTCCTACCGTCAAATCTTTTAGTGGCGATGGGAAAAATGTAGATTGGCCAAAAATAAAAGCTGATACCGAAAAAGAAGAAAAAGCGGCAGGTGGTGGACCTGGTTTCTATAACTATGATTGCGACCAGGGGGTTAATCCTATAAGCGCCTCTTCTACCTTGGCAAACCAGGGCAAATACAATTACAAAATTAATAATATTAACGACGCTGATCCAATGACCGCTTGGATAGAAGGAAAACAAGATTATGGAATTGGCGAGTATTTTGAAATAAAAGCGCCTGGAATCAATGTCATTTGTAACGGTTATCAGGCATCACCCAAAGCTTGGATTGAAAATTCGCGAGTTAAAAAATTTAAAATTTATAAGAACAATATTGCATTATGTTTCCTGGAATTGGCCGACGAGATGGGTAGATTGTCTTTTGAATTACCAGATTATATGGAATATAATCGAAAAAAGGAGAGTATTTATAAATTTGAGATTGTAGAAGTTTACAAAGGAACTAAGTGGAAAGATGTTGGCATATCTGAAATAGACCTGGGACTCTGCTGTGTTGCTGAATCATCAAATATAAAAACCTACTCAGATCAGGTAATAATAGCAAATATTAATAAAGGATTTACAATAAGCACAATAAATACAAAAACAGGTGAATTATCAAATGCTGAGGTTTTAAAAGTATTTAAACAAAGACATTTAAGTTTATTAAATATTAGTTGCGGCACAAAAGAAATTCAATTGACCTACAACCATCCTCTTTATATAAAAGATTTTGGTTTTTCATCCATCAACAGATATATGGAAGTTAAAAAATTAAATAACTATGAAGATCTAATAAATAGGATTGAGTTAGGCGTTTGGGATGAATCCAAACAACAAATTATTTTCGAGAAACTCAAAAAAATAGAAATAATTACAGGTGTTTTTGAGACTTTTACTATAGGGAAACTTACTAAGGGAAATACCTTTATTACGAATGGATTTATTTCCAGGGTTTATTAAACAAAGGCAGAAAGATTCGTTTTATCAAAAAATAACCAATGATGAAAAAAGTATTTATACTATTCGCCCTTACTATGTTGAGCATGAAGGGAATCTCTCAGGTAAAACTTGATTATGCCAAAACTTGGGTTTTTATGGTAGGTGTCTTAGAATGGGAGGATGGTAAAACCTTTGCTCCGTTCGAAAAAGAAGGTAGGGTGGATGCTAAAATAATGAATTTCTTTGAAAAGCAAGGCGTTCCCGCCAACCAGATGCTTTTTATAAAAGATGAAGGTGCTACCACAAATGCAGTCAGGGAGGCATTTGTGACTTTTTTAAAAAAAGCTAAGAAAGACGATATGCTATTTTTTTATTATTGCGGGCATGGGTATAAAAATACTGCAGGAAAGGTATGTTTTGCTAATTATAAAGGGGCAGATTGGACAACGGAGGAAATTGTTAAGACCGTAAACGAAAATTTTGCTGGAAATACCGCATTGTTTACCGCCGATTGCTGTAATTCGGGTGGCCTGGCAAAAGAAGTCCAGAAATACAAAACCCGAAATTATGCTGCCCTAAATTCGGTTGTGCCGACAGATGTTTCAACGGGAAACTGGACCTTTTCAAATGCCTTGTTATATGCACTCAATGGTAAAAGTTATGTTGATACCGATAATAATGGAATGATTCAGCTCGGCGAACTATCTGAGTATATTGATACCGAAATGGCTGTGGTTGAAGGACAAAAGTCCTCCTATTTTGTGCCTGCGAGCATGAAAAACTGGACTTTGAGTAGCGGAGTAAAAGCCAAGAGCCATGCCAGCGTCGGTGAGCGGGTGATGGTAGATTATGACGGAACAAAATGGCTCGGATTTATAGAAGGGGTAGAAGCCAATAAAAAGGTAAAGGTGAGATTTTATAGCTATACCAACAACGAAGTTGATATTGTGGAGCCTTCGAGAGTGAAACCATTTAGATGTTCCAGCGATTTTCCTGTTGGAACATCGGTAAAAGTGTATAGCTCAAGTTACAAAGCATGGTATCCCGCAGTGGTTTTAAAGAAGTTTTCGTGCATGCATTATATTCATTATTCAGAATATGGCAGCGAATGGGACGAATGGGTGTCGCCTGCCAATATTAAGAAATGATACGGCTTTAATAGCTGCATATTCCGGTTGCCATTTCATCCGGAATGGGTGGAACTATATTAGGTACTTCGTGAACCGCCTCAAGATTCACTAGATTTTATGATTCACTTTCCGTGGAACATAAACGAGTTTGCAAGTTTCCAAACTTACTTTCTTATTAATTCTTACCTTTGCTTTTATAAGGACAAGAAATATAAAGTTATTAAATTCTTGACAGATAGAAGTCCCCAATTTCTTGCGGCACTAAAAGTTTAGGCTGGATGTTCCGGGTAAAATTGAGACACTACTTTTAATAGATTAAAATTATTACTGTTTCAGCTGTGATAAGCATAAGTATTTCAAGGAAGTATACATTTTCCGTATGCTTTTCCCAAATCACTTGAGTCGGTTAAATTTGCTAAATCTACCAGGGGCCATTTTGTTTTACCTGATAAAATCGTTTACCATCAAATCGATAGAGTCCTTGTCCAGTACCCCACCACATTCTTCCCGATATATCTTGAAACATACTTTGAACGCAACAGTTTAGACCTTCTGCAGGTGTAAATACAGTAAACGCTTCTGGATTTGGTAAGGGAATGGAAGGGTCAAATCTTGTGGTACTGCCTCTGGCTGTAACCCATATTATACCCGAACGTTCGATAATTATGCCCCAAAATTCAGTTCCACTTAAGCCGTCTTTGGCTGTGTATTCTGTTAAAGTTTTTCCATCATATTTGCAAATGCCGTTTTTCATCGTAAACCACATATTGCCATCGTTATCTTGTGCTATACCTCCTGCATAATTAGCGCTTAATTCTTCCTTTTCTGCCATATTGATAATTGTTTTACCATCATAGCGAAAAACACCTTGATTGGAGGTCGCAAACCAAATGTTGCCACTTTTGTCTTCCATGATGTCAGCAATATTGATAGGGGGAAGTTGGTGGAATAATGAAAAACTTTGACCGCCTTTGCTCTCAGCAGTTGGGTCATATCGGTAAACTCCAGCATGTGTACCTACCCAAATAGTGCCAGATTTGTCAACAAGAATCCCCTTTCGGCTTATATCAATATGGTTCAGTCCATCTTTTTGATTAAAATTTTTAAATGTATTTCCGTCATATCTATAAACGCCTTGGTCCGTTCCAATCCATAGATTTCCCATTTTATCTTCATTTATAGCAAATACACTATTGGAAATAAATCCCTCTGGAGTAGAAAAATAGGTCAGTGTTTTCACATTATATCTTACTACACCTTCAAAGGTGCCAAACCATAAATTTCCTTTCGAATCCTGAAAGATACTTCTGATGTATTGACTGACTAAGGTAGTATCAAAATCGGGATTCATACCTATTGCCTTAAAATTTCTTATCACCTTGGGAATTGGATTAGAAGTATTTGGTTCTTTCCCAGGGTGTGCTTTTTCTTGTCCGTTGCAGTAGGTAAGAATTGTCAAAAAGCTAAAAAGTAATAATTTGTTCATGGTCATTATTAAAGTCTGTTACAATAAGATACTTTCAGCAATCTACCCAATTTTGGTCGTAGATGCTAAGTTTTATTTTGCAATATGCTCTAAGATAAATTATAATTTAACCTCATTAGTTCTGTACTTTTCTAAAATAAGCATAATTTAGAAAAGGTAAGTTGTATTAAAACCATATTTATAGGCTTTTTTTTTTAAATTTTATTGATGTTCTGGACATTGGAGTTTTTGCCAGGTAAGCTTAACCTTACCGGTACGCTTCCTGTTCTTATTCAAGCAATTATTTTTATTAAAGATATTGAGGTTGAACCTATTACTTTAATAATAATGCTTGTTTCTGTTGCATAGTACCATTCCAACTTGGCTCGTTTTTTGTTTGTTAACCTTTCCTGGGTTAGTATTTACTCATCTTACATTTGATTTAAATCAAATGCATATTCATAACTGATGACACTCTTATTCTTTTCATTTTTCTTCCAGGCTTCTTCCAAATGACTTATTTCAATTATTTGGTTTGTACTTGTTGGTTTGAATACGTTGGCTACCTTTTCTAGAACGTTTAATTCATTTTCTGAAAATAATTCTACCCTGAAAGGCCTACCATTTTTTGCCTTGAATTGTTCGCCAATGTAACCTTGAGGAAATTCTGTGGTGAAAATATCAATTTCATCTTTGTTAGCTAAATACTCAAAGATACTTTGAAAATTAATAGGTACGGGGCCCATTTCAATAGCTTTGTAACGCATTCCGCTAATTGAAAAACAACTTTGCTTAAACATTAAAAAATCGGCATAAAACAATAGTTTATTCATCTTTGTCTTGAAAGGTGATAATTTATCTGAAAAATAAACGACCATTTCGGTGATTTTTTCAAAGTTTGGATTTCTATACCCCGAATATATATCGGCCAAATGCTTGCCAAGTAAATATTCTTTAAAATTTATATTGAAAATGTTCCTTTTCTTTTCTTCTGCAAGAAATATTGCTTTCTGAATGTATTTAACTCTGGCTTTTTCATCCAATGTGCCACACAATGCTGTCATTTCCATAAAATTTTGCGGGTCATCCACTATTTGTATTAGTTTGGCATTAGCTATACTAGGAATTTCGCCTGCTTCATATTGGCGATAACTGTTTACTCCAAATCCTAAAATTTCCGACATCTTGGATGCTGACAAACCATACTTACTGCGAATATTATTAATTTCGTCAGGGAAAGGAATATTGAATTTATCCCGGTATTGATTATATACCTGATTCATATTCAATTCATCTAATGCTGCTGAGGTAAATTGTTCACCGCTATCCTCGCATTGGTAATAATGAAAAACAATGTCAAATGTTTCCTTTCTGAAAATCATTGACCTTTGTTCCTTGGTCAATTTCATTTCCAGACCTGTGATTGGACTTTTCATATTCAATTATTTAAAAGGATAATTCATTTTGTGTTGTGCCAAATGAAAAGAGATGCAGATAACACTGCTACCAATTGGTCCCATTGTGATCTTGATATAAACATCCCTTTTCTTTGTTGTTTTGCCAAACACCCACATATCAGCACCTCCATATAGTTTTTCTTCGACGGGTCCTTCACTGTAATCTTTAATTTCCAGTGCTTGCAGCACAATATTTCGATCTATTGGGCGAAATTCTAAATCCAACAATGCCTGGGCATTTTTCCCCCTTTCGTCCCGAAAGAGTACATCCCAAAACCTCATTTTTTCACTGAAGTCTTTTAAAAAAGAGGTTACTTCTGTTTTTGAAATCATTTATCGGATTAGAAATACAAAGGTATAGCTGTTTATTTTAAAAACAACTATAAAGTTGTTAAATAAATAATTATTTTATTTTATACAATTTTAAAGTTATATTTTATATTTTTTAATGCTGTCAATTTTCCCTCTAACTCATTTTCAGAATGCACAACTTCAACGGTAATACTTACTGGCATTTTGAGCAAACACCCTGCATAACGTAATAAGTTTCTTTGACTTTAAATCCGGCGGGATGAATTATTTTGGGAAATTCCACACCATTCAAACAAATGGTCTTTGTACATTTTTCACAATGAAAATGTGCATGGTTGTGTTTGTGATTTTCCTTGTCACATAAATCTACACACAAGGCAAATCTTAGCTTGTCTGTACCGTCAATGGCTCTGTGAATCAATCCATTGTCTTCAAAACTACGAAGCGTCCTGTATAAGGTGATTCTATCAATCTGACCTACATTTTCCTCAATGTCGCTTTGGGAAAGGGCTTGCTCTTTCTTTAAAAATACAGATAAAACTTCCTTTCTGACTTGGGTTAGCCTCAAATCATGATGTTTTAACAAGGTGACAACGTCATTTTCCAATTCAAAATCAGTCCTCATTTTCTTTCTATATATGAAACTATGTTGCAAAAATGTTTATATTTGTAAAGTGAACGGAATTTAATCCATTTTTTTTAATTATTCTAAGAAATACGGCAATATGAGTTTTTCCAAGATTATTGGATGTAAATATGGGTGTTTTTTAGGCATCATGTTGCACTTTTCCAATTATTTGTTTGGACAGGAGCTACATTCTTCTTGTTCATTAAAGCTTCAAATCGCCGTAGTTGATCCTCAGGGTAAACCATTAGCTTATGTAAATGTAGGTGTTTTAGGGCAAAGTTTAGGAGGGTCAACCAATGAGGAAGGCATTTTAATGTTCAAAAATTTATGTAAGGATTCCTATTCTTTTCAGTTTTCCCGCATCGGATGGGAAGCGTATGAGTTTACTTTTTTATTAACAAAAGATACGAGTATTCAGATAGTTCTCAGGGAATCAGGCATCATGCTAGACAAAATAACTGTGCTGGGAGATGGAGATAAACTGGGAAAAAATACCATAAAAGAGGTGTTGGATTTGGAATCATTACGCAGCACCATGGGCTTTGGTCTTGCGGAAAGTTTAAAGCAATTGCCTGGTGTTCAGACGTTAAATACTGGTGCGAGTATTTCTAAACCCATTATTCAGGGTTTACACAGTAATCGAGTTTTAATTTTACAAAATGGTGTTAGACAGGAGGGGCAACAATGGGGTAGTGAACATGCGCCTGAAATTGACCCCTTCCTTTCCACTAAAATTCAGGTGATTAAAGGGGCCGGTAGCATCAGGTACGGTGGGGATGCTTTAGGTGGCATCATTTTAGTTGAACCGCCTGCCTTGAGACGGGAAAAGGGATTAGATGGTGAGGTGCATTTGCAAGGAATGTCCAATGGCAAATTAGGCATTTTAAGTGGACAATTAAATGGTAATCATTCCTTTGGAAATTTACCTGTGTCAGGAAGGATTCAGGGAACCCTTAAAAATGGAGGGAATTTGCATACGCCCGATTATTTTATGAATAATACTGGGGTGAGAGAAGAAAATTTTTCTTGGATGCTCGGTACCGAGAAAAATAATCTGAATTCTACTTTTTTCTACTCCCGTTATTTTTCCATACTAGGTATTTTAAAGGATGCCCACATAGGAAATCTGACCGATTTGACTAATGCCATAGAAAGGGGAAGACCTTTGTCTGACGGCGAATTTTCCAGGGAAATAGGTCGTCCGCAACAACAAATATTACATGAGTTCTTTCAATGGAAAAATATTATCGATCTTCAAAATGATGGCCATCTGGAAATAAATCTGAGCAGGCAGTTTAACAGGCGAAAGGAATTTGACGCGCATAGAAATTTTGGCACTCTGCCCAGTTCACTCGAAAATCCCAATATCTTATTTGAAATTACCACCTATCGGGGGGAGGTAGATCTGGAGCATAATTGGAATACAAATTTTCACGGTCATGTTGGCCTCGCCCTGATGCAACAGGTAAACACAACAGATAGAGGAAGTTTAATACCTGATTATAGCCAATGGACAGGTGGTGTTTATTATACCCTCAAATATAAAAAACCGGCTTCTCTTTGGGAATTTGAAGGGGGTATTCGCTACGATATGAACAAGTTGAGGATTGATGATTTAAATCCTAAACTACAAGATTTCAGGGAAAATCAATTTCAAGGTTTTTCTGGAACCTTAAGCTCAGTTTTTCATTTTTCAAATGCTGGTTTTCTTGTATTTCAAACAGGATCTTCCTGGAGAACACCCCATGTTAGTGAACTATTCAGTGAGGGAGTGCACCACGGATCTGCTAGTTATGAAAAGGGAAATCCTTATCTGGTCCCGGAACGTGCTTTTAATAATAGTATTCATTTTGAATGGAAGGAAGGTAAATTCAAGATTCAATCTACCGCCTATTATAATTGGATAAACAAATATATTTTCCTTTCCCCTCAGAAAGAAGCGGTTTTAACCATAAGAGGTGCTTTTCCTGCATTTAATTATAGTCAAACCAATGTCAGTATCGCGGGCCTTGATGGTAATATGACTTATAGTTTGAATAATCATTGGGATTTAACCTTTCAAGCCGCCATGGTAAAAGGTAGAAACGTAACTGGCAATGATTTTTTAATCTACATGCCTACAAATAAGGTGCAATTTTTTACTACCTATTACTTAAATGCAAAGGAAAATGCCACGCATTCTTTTATAAGAACCCAACTGACCCATGTAGCAAAACAGGGTAGAGTACCGGCTGACTTTGATTATGCCTTACCACCTGATGGTTACTTTAGACTTGATATTGAATTCCTTACACATATTAAGAATAAGTTTTTCCCTGACATAGAATTAGGCATTGCTTTAAATAATGCTACGAATACACGTTATAGGGAATACCTGAACCGATTTCGATATTTTATCCAGGAACCCGGGCGAAATCTGGTAGTAAGATTAAGAATACCCTTTGGGCAGTCTTAAATGACGATTGTTAACCTTGTAATAATATATTTAAAATGAAAAATCAGCTTTTTTCTACCTTTTTTTTCTTTGCTTTTTTAGCTTTCATTTCCTTTTCTTGTGAGAAAGATACCACAGGAGATCCTGATAATGAATCGGAATTGATTACTACTGTAAGTATCACTTTTACACCGGCATCAGGTGCTTCCAAATCATTCAAATGGACCGATAAGGATGGAGCGGGAGGAATAGCTCCAGTGATT
Source organism: Saprospiraceae bacterium (assembly GCA_030728245.1). Lineage (GTDB taxonomy): Bacteria > Bacteroidota > Bacteroidia > Chitinophagales > Saprospiraceae > BJGN01. The sequence continues at coordinate 13,414 of JANQZX010000049.1, forward strand.
GAATCTATTGTTTTGGCTGCAAACACTAGCTATACCATTTCCACGTCCTTTTTGGATGAATCCAAGTCTCCTGTTGAAAATATTACCGCGGAAATCTTGGAGGAAAGTAATGATCATTTGGTTTGTTATGCTGTTTCGGGTAGTGCGCCAGCCGTTCAGATTACCGATCAGGATAAAAAGAAAAATCCATTGGGCCTTGCGGGTACCATTAAAACTACCACAGCTGGAAATGGAAGTATCAAGGTAAGTTTGAAGCATACGCCTGACAAAAAAGCCTCCACACCATGTTCCACCGGAGAAACAGATGTAGAGGTAACTTTTCCTGTAACGATAAATTAACGCTGCTTTTTGCCAGGATTTAAATGAAGTAAATTCATTTATCTCCTTGCCTTTTTCTTTCTTGTAACTTACTATATTTGCATAAAAATATAGATTATGCGCTTCAAAGTTACAGGTTTTACTCGATTTATACTTATTATGGTCATTTTAGTTCCTTTGGCCTACGTGATTGCCTCCTATTATAATGGAAAAGATGGCATTGAGGAATTAAAAAAATTAGTCAAAGGACAATCGTCACTTATTCCGCCAAGCAAAGTAGATACGCTTGAAAAAGAGGCTGTAGTTCTCCCTTCGGAGACGGTTGACAAAGATACTTATAGGAAATTATTGTTGGATAATGAGTCTTTAAAGGATTCCCTGGTGGATAAGGAGTTGAAAATTAGAGAATTGGAAAGAAATTTAAAATTGTGTAAAGGAAAATGATGTGGAGAATTCCTGCATTAGATGCTGTTGGGTGTTTGTTTTATACTTTTCATATCCATATTGGCTTGTAATCTAACATTATAGGAGCTTCAATACAGGAGGGCGAATGCAATTCGCCCTATCAAATTAATTTTTTCCCAATTTCAGGCTAACAAAATTATATCAAATCAATCTTTAGCTAGTTGGTTTACGCCAAATAGGTCAATTGCAAGTGTTGCCTCTGCATCATTAGTATTTATATATTCCCCATAATACCATTCGGCATCGGCTTTGGGTTTTATTTTTACCTCGTTCAATCGTAAAATATCATTGTAGCCATCTTCATAGCCCCGTACAACTATTTTTGTATGTGGAGGAAGGGCTTGTAGGAGTTGAATGAGTTCTTGTGCGGTCATAAGGCGTTTTTTTTAATGTAAAATGGTAATATTGATTATCATTGAGAACTTTATCGATCTAGGTCCTTCATTTGAAATATTGAGTTGTTTCCCTAAATCATGTTCGTCGCTCTATATGTAACTTTTTTTCGTACCAGTTATTTCAATGTAGTACCTAATCTAAAAGCAAGTTAACCCCCAACTTACTGATTTTTTATGTTTCCATTCTTACGTTTTCCATCTTCTTTCATTATAAATAATCATGAGAAGAACTTATCCATTAGCTTAAAGACCGATTTTCTTGAATTATCTGATAGATTATCAGTGTAATAAGGATCTGTCAATAATTTTATTTCATTTGAAAGATCTGGATACTTTTTTAAAATAGCGACCATTATTTTAAATGCCTGAAAACGAGTAAAAGGTTTATTATTTATATTTTTCCAGATGATTGTGCAAGTGTCAAATAGCTGACCTTCATATTCAGGCTCTATTTCTATTCGTTGCAAAACTTTTAATAATGACCACTGCTGGCTATTTTGCCTGTCTGGTAATATATCAATAATATTTTGTATGTGACTTTTTACTCGTTGGTCATTGTTGTCCATACAACTCGATAGCAACCAGGCGGCTCGCCACGAATAAGGTTGCTTGTCTGAAATGGAAAGTTCAATAAGCTCTTGAAAATCTTCCTGGTGTGATGTTATATATGAAAGGCAATCGTTTTTATACGAATTTTTTAGCGTGAATTCTAAATTTATTTCCTCCTGGTAATTCATTTTTAAAAGGTTGCGATTTGTTCTTATGTCTTTTCGTTATAAGCAAAGATTTATTTTGTTTTGGTGCCTGTATATTTAAAAATTCTTTCAACAAGATAAGTATTTATTTCTGTGTAATCCTATCTCATTTTTTTCTACCCCAAAATAGACCATTTTTCTCATTGTTAAGTTAATTTTTTTCCGTCAGCACAACTTTTTCATGTTTGATTTACATTGCATTTTTGAGTAGTCGTGTCCAGGTTGCTTTA
>JANQZX010000049.1:15676-32508 GCA_030728245.1 Saprospiraceae bacterium
TTTTTCATGTTTGATTTACATTGCATTTTTGAGTAGTCGTGTCCAGGTTGCTTTAGTTTTTTCAAACTCGTCAAAATGAAATGTTACATTGTTTTTATATTTATGAAATTCAATCATTATTTTATGAAATTCCTCTGTTTTAAAATAAGCACACATTTTTGGAATAGTATATTTTAGGTTAACTTCCATGGTTTCCATGGTCGCTTCAAAATTATCTCTGTCCGTAATGTAAACTAACAAAGGTTTATACCTGATCCAGCCTATTGTGGCACTGACAAAACGATTTAAAACTTTACTACTTGTATTTTCTATTGGCTTTAATTCAATAGGTAATACCCCATTTAACAGGTAGTTATACATAGAAAATCCATCGTGAAATGCATAGCACGGGACTTTTACAACTTTCAAGTCATGTAAAGCGGTACTCATAAAAGTATCTTCCCCTCTTGCACCCGGTGGATTATAAAATGGGGGTAGTTTTTTGTAATTTTTTAAGTTAAAACAAAGGTTTGCCCCTGAAATAAATTTCATTCCATTCGTTTCTTCTACTTCGAATGATTCCTGATTTGTTAAAATATTTTCATCTGAGTAGGTAACGCCTTTTTGATGGATAATTACTTGTTTTATTTTATCCCAGGTAATAATGTCGTTACTTAAGGCTTCAATGAACAATTTAAAATCGTTTTCAGTAAGAAGGTCATTAAATACCAGGTATGGAATAGGAGAAATATAGCCGCAATGTAAACCATGGGTGATGTCAGCATGGTCATTAAATTGCAAATGTGTGCTTAAAATGCTCTGTCCCATCCAGACCAATTTACCCTTATTGTTTTTATAAGTGGCTAATGGATATTCATCATCGTCGATGAAAAGTAATTTATCCATTTTTAATTTTATAGCAAAGTAGGTGACAATATTCCTTTTTTTTGCAAATCCTTCACCAAAAAGCAAATGACAATCGTCCGCATTTATAGTATTATCTATTTTAGCTAAATGGGCTATTTCTTCCTCAACTTCATTTGAACCGTAAAAATGGATTGAATCTATGAGGTCTTGCAGTTCTTTTGGTACTTTTTTATAGTCATTGGTATTTGTATTTTTATAACGTAAATCGTAGGACACCAAAACATGAATTCGCACATTTTTATTTTCTATTAATCCGTCTTCAACCCACTTGTTAATATAGGTTTTTAATACATTTTGAAACATCAAACGTCCTGTAACAAAGCCAATGGCCACATTAATTATTCTATTTTCTTTCATAAATTTGCATGAGTTTTTTGAATGGCACAGTGCGTTGTTTCATTAATTTGAATGTATAAGCGAAGATTTATTTCGCTTATGGCTTCTCTCTCGCACTAGATTTTAACAATATAACTATTTATCTGGGAAAAAGGAGTTTTTATGAGAAGGAGAAGAATAAAAAAATGATTACCATACTGGTAATCCCCATAATGAATGAGGCTGTTGAAAAATATCGAAGGGTGGTGTTTGGAGATATGCCGGAGAACTGGGTAATTACCCAAAAATAAGAGTCATTGGCATGGGAAAATACCATAGATCCTGCGCCCATAGCTAAAATAACCATTAATTGTCCGGAAGCGGAATCCAACCCTATGGTTTCCAGCATGGGGCTAATTAAGGCGGCGGTGGTTAAAACAGCGATGGTAGAGGAACCCTGGGCTATCTTAAGGAATGAGGCTATCAAAAAGGGAATGAAAAGGCCTAATCCCATACCTCCAAGCCATTGATTTATGGGTAAATCTTGCATCAATTCCTTGATAACCAATCCGAATACGCCTCCACTGGCGGTTATGACTAAAATACTTCCCGCTTTTTCAATGGCTCTCTCCATGATGGTATTAACCTCCGGAATAGCTCTGTTTTTTAACAAATAAACAGAAATCAAAGCGCCTATGCTTAACGAAACCGGAGCTTGACCTATAAATAAGAAAATAGAGGTAAGACCTTCTGGTAGAAAATTTATTTTTACAATGGTTATGAATGAAGCAATAAATAGCAGTAATAAAGGGAGTAGTATAGGCAAAAATGCCTTGAAAACAGGTAAGTTTTCTTCTTTTGGAAGGGGGGTATCAATTTGCAGGGGTTCTTTAACTGTTATTTCTTCGCTCCACTTCCTGTCGGCATATTTTAACCATCGATAACTAAGAAATAAGCCAGGTAGTGCCAGTAAAGAGCCGAAAAATAAGACCTGCCCAAAATCAACCGGTATAATACCAATAGCTCCTAACATACCCGGATGGGTGGGGGTCAGGCAATGAACAGAAAATAGGGAAATAGCCAATATCCCATTCAAAAAAGGCACGGAATAGTTCGATTTTTCCGAAATCCCTTTCGTTAAAGAACTGAGGAGTATAAATCCAGTATCGCAAAACAATAGTAAGCCACTTAAAAATCCCGTCATGCCTAAAGATAAGGGTGCATTTTTATGGCCTAATTTCGATAAAAACCATTTTGCCATGATCGATGCTGCTCCGGTTTTTTCCATTATGATAGCAATGAATGATCCTGAAATAATTAGAAAACCAATATTTCCTATCGTTTTTCCAAATCCTTCTTTCATCAATGGTAAAACTTCTGCCAATGGCATAGTTGCCAGGGCTAAAAGGAGGGATACCAAAAATAGTACGATAAAAGCGTGAACTTTATATTTCGATGTTAGTATAATAAGGGCTAAAACGGAGCCAAAAATCCACAAGACAGGGTATAAATGTTCCATTTTAGTTAGGAGGTTGTTAAAGAGGACTCTACATATTCCTTAAAGTTATCTAAAATAGCCTGCCAGCCCGCTTGCTGTAATTCTTCGGAATTTTCATTCTCGGGTTCAAATTGCTCCTCGATAATGGTTTGATCTCCTGATCTTTCGAAGTAAACAAACATTTTCCGACCATCGCCTAAAAGTATTTCTATTGATTTTTGAGGTTCAATTTTCTGATAAGTACCCCAAAAATCAAATTGAAAAGAACCATCTTTTGCTGCCATTAGATGATGAAATTCTCCTCCCTCTACAAAATTATTTTCTGCCGTTGGACAATGCCAATCAGGACTGGCAAAATTCCATTTGGTTACATGATGTGCATTTGACCACTTTTCCCAAACTTGCGAAAGTGGAGCATTTATCGTTGCTTTTACTGTGATTAATTTCATGATGTAAGAATTAATGTAAAGACTAAAACAATATCAATCTATGGCTCTATCCAAATGCACATATCCACCATCGACATGAATTAACTGACCTGTGGTATGGCTTGATTTTTCCGATAAAAGAAAGGCTACCATCTGTCCGATTTCCTCACAAGTGGTCATCCTGTTTTCCAATGGAATTCTCTGATTGATTTTTTTAAGCATTTTCTCAGGCTCCGGCAGGGTATTCAGCCATTTTTCATATAATGGCGTCCAGCTTTCAGCCACGACCACAGCATTTACTCGAATCTGATAAGGTAATAATTCAACGGCCCATTCCCGGGTCAGAGCATTTCTGCCCCCATTCGCAGCGGCATAAGCGGAAGTATTTCCCTGTCCTGTTTCTGCTGTTTTAGAGGTGATATTAACGATGGCTCCTTTAGATTTCTTTAAATAAGGAAGGGTATGTTGAGCGAGCAAATAATAATGTACTAAATTTCGGTGAAGAGAAGCGATAAAGTCAGTATAGTTGCCTTTTTCAAGTCCAATCCCATCATTTACACCAGCATTATTTACCAATCCGTCTATACTGCCAGCCAGTTTTACGGCCTGTTGAACAGCGTCGGCACACGCTTCGGGATGGATTAAATCGGCAGTAATGGCAAAGCCCTTATTTCCAATGCTTTCCAGCATTTTTAAATTATCTTCTTCATTTCGCCCGATAATAATTGGAATAGCACCTTCCGCAGATAAAATTTGAACAATACCTGCGCCAATACCTTTTGCCCCGCCCGAAACCAATATATGCTTACCTTTTAGTCCTAAATCCATGGTAGATTACATTTTTGGCATTTCATAATCAAGGGAAAAATCAATAGCAACTTGCCTCATTGTACCCAATCCCTCAATGCCCAGTTCCATGACATCGCCGGGTTTCAGATAAATAGGAGGTTTAAATCCGAGACCTACCCCTGGAGGCGTTCCAGTTGAAATGACATCACCAGGAAGCAGCGTCATAAAGCGGCTGATATAGGCAATGAGTTCAGGAATGGAAAAAACCAGATTTGAGGTGTTACTATTTTGAACTTTCTCTCCATTTAAAGAAAGCCAGATGGGTAAATTATGTACATCGCCAGCTTCATCGGGTGTCACTAAAAAAGGACCCATCGGGGCAAATGTATCACAACCTTTGCCTTTGTCCCAGGTGCCCCCTCTTTCCAATTGAAATTCTCTTTCGGAAACATCATTGTGCACACAATAACCAGCTATATGATGCAGCGATTCTTCTGCAGAAACATATCTTGCTTTTTTACTGATGACCACAGCCAATTCCACTTCCCAATCCGTTTTTACTGAATCTTTTGGAATCATAACAGGATCATTACAGCCAGAGAAGGAAGTGGTGCTTTTCATGAAAATAATCGGTTCCTTTGGAATATCCGCCCCAGTTTCCCGGGCATGATCAGCATAATTCAGTCCGATACAGATTATTTTTGAGGGCGTAGCAAATGGAGCGCCAAAGACTAGCTTTTCTGGTTGTCCGATGACAGTTAAAGATGAATTCTTAGTGTCTAATGCATTTTTTAATGCTGTTAATCCATCATTGTCAAAAAAGCTGGCGTCATAAGAGGGAAATAAAGCAGAAGTGTTGTAATAAACTCCATCTTCCAGTACTCCATTAAGGATATGATTATCTTCACGAAATGTAAATAATTTCATAAGGCGTTGTTTTATAGTGTATTAAGTGTTTAGTGTTAGAAAACCACCATCAATAGGATAATCTGTTCCAGTAATAAAAGCAGCATCATCACTACAAATAAAGGCAGCCAAAGCGGCAATTTCCTCTGGCTTACCCATTCTTCCAATGGGTTGGCTTTTCGATAATTTTTCAAATATTTCTGCTTCCTTGCCCGGATAATTTTTAGCAATGAATCCATCGACAAATGGGGTATGAACCCTAGCCGGCGAAATACTATTACAGCGTATTCCTTGATGCAGATAGTCTTTGGCAACCGAAAGAGTCATAGCCGCGACGGCTCCTTTGCTCATTGAATAAGCGAAGCGATCTTGCAAGCCCACTTTAGCTGCCACAGAACACATATTGAGGATTACGCCGCCACCACTTTTCAAAAAAATGGGAATAGCGGCATGCAAACAATTATAAACTCCTTTGATATTCACAGATATCACTCTGTCGAAATCTTCTTCTGTCGTGCTGACGGCATTTCCAATATGAGCTATTCCTGCATTATTTACCAATATATCAAAAGGGGCTAATTGATTAAACAAATCTATTATTTCCTTTTGTTTGCTAACATCGCAGGCAAAAAAGGTAGCTTTTCCACCTGCGGCCACAATGTCATTCGCTACTGAATTTCCCCCTTCTCCGTCTCTGTCTAACAAAATAACGTGAGACCCTTTTTCGGCAAAAAGTAGCGCGATAGCTTTTCCAATACCACTACCAGCACCAGTTATAATTGATTTTTTGTCCTTTAAAAACTGCATATTAAGTTGTTATTACAGATTTATTCCTCTACGCCAGGGTATGAAATCGTCTTGCCCCAGGCGTTCCGCGTGTGTTCTTGTTTCACCTGAAGCAAGTTTGATGATATACTCAAGTAAAGCTTCCCCATTTTCATCGATTGATTCTTCACCAGAAATAATTTTCCCTGAATTGAAATCTATGATATCTGGCATCCTATCCATTAATGCCGTATGGGTGGAAATTTTGACGGTGGGAGAAATCGCATTTCCCGTAGGGGTGCCTAAACCAGTGGTAAACAAAATGACATTTGCACCCGAAGCAGCCATACCTGTAGTTGCTAGTACATCATTTCCCGGTGTACATAAAAGATGTAACCCCGAATGCTTGGGTTGTTCCGTATAATCTAATACTCCCCGGATATAGGCATTTCCGCCCTTCTTCGCAGCTCCAGCCGATTTGATAGCATCGGTAATCAGTCCGTCTCGAATATTTCCTTTACTCGGATTCATATCAAAGCCAGCACCGATGGCTTCGGCTTGCTTTGCATAACCCGACATGAGAGAAATGAATTTTTCGGCATCTTCTGCGGCTTCACAGCGATCAATCAATTCTTGTTCAACACCGCATAATTCAGGAAATTCTGCCAACAAGGTGGTGGCGCCGACGGTGGTTAAAATATCAGATAAAGCACCGAGAGCAGGATTAGCAGAAATACCTGAAAATCCATCGGATCCACCACATTTTAGTCCAACATTTAACTTTTGGATAGAAACAGGGGTTCTTTTAAGCTTATTAATGTCAATCAACCCTTTAAATGTCTCTTTAATGGCGGCAGACATCATCGCTTGTTCTGTCCCATAGCTTTGCTGATTAAAATAGAGGATAGGCTTATCAAAAGTATTCGTTCTACGTTGTATTTCATCTTTAACGTCGTCAAAACTAGTCTTTTGACATCCAAGGCTAAGGATAGTAATACCAGCGACATTAGGATTGATACAAAATCCGGCAAAAACGGCAGCTAAAGCCTGACAATCCTGGTTTGTCCCTCCGCAGCCCATTTCGTGGGTTAAAAATTTAACACCATCCACTTGTGGGAAATGAGGATTTGGGAAAGCAGGTCCATGTTCCTGCCAGGGAGCAGCTACTTCAAGAGGTTCAATATCAGCGCCAGTTTGAAAAGCATGCAAAAGATTCCGTACTAAAGGCCTGTATTTTTCAGGTTGACCAAATCCCAGTTCTTTGTCGAAAGCCTCTTTCATCACCTGAATATTTCGGTTTTCACAAAAAACCAGAGGTATGACCAACCAATAATTTCGGGTACCAACCTGACCATCGGATCTCACATAACCCTCAAAGGTCCTATTTTGCCATTTGGATATATCGGGCGGCTGAAAATGATATGCTCTTCTCCGTTCCATAGAATAGGGTTCCGATTCATGAATACAATTTTCAGTGGTTATCTTTTCCCCTTTCTCAATGTCTTTTAAAGCCTTACCTACCAGAACACCATAAAAAATAATGTCCTCATTTTTGAGAATAGGGGTTGTGGTAAACTTATGTTTTGCCTCAATATCCATGATGAGCGTTACACTTTCATTGCCTTCCTGAAAGGTTTGCCCTTTAGATAAATTCCTAAGTGCTACCCAAATATTATCTTTTGGGTGAATTTGCAGGTGCATCCTGCTTAAGTTATGATTCATTTTAGAAAATGACTTTATGATTGTTTAACAATATGTCCCCGCCAACCAAACCAGGCGACCATAAGGAAACATATTAATGGAACGATATAAGCGATTTGAATACCAGCCTGGTCGGACATTTTACCCATGATTAAAGGGAATAAGGCGCCGCCAACGATGGACATGATAACCAGGGAAGAGCCGAGTTTTGTATCCTCTCCTAAAGATTTTACACTCAAGGAGAAAATGGTTGGAAACATAATGGACATGAAAAATTCTACTCCTACGAGGGCATAAATAGAAAAAATGCCACCAAAGCCAACCACGGCAGCCAACAGCGCCATGCAAACGACAGCATAAACGGTTAACAATCGGGTAGGGGAAATATATTGCATAAGAAAAGTGCCTACGAAGCGACCTATCATAAATCCAAACAAGGCAATGGCCAAATAAAATGCGGCTGTTTTTTCTTCCATGCCTGCCGCGGAACCAGCATATCGTATGAAAAAACTGGATACACATACCTGAGCCCCCACATAAAAGAATTGTGTGATTACCCCTTGCGTCAAATGGGAATGACGCCAGATGGATTTTCCAGAACCTTTGCTAACGGGTGTTTCCTCTTCTTTTATCTCGGGTAATTTACTGAAATATATCAATACAGCGACGGCTAATACGACGATACCGATAAGGAGATATGGGATTTTTACGGCCGCTGCCTCCAAATTTAATAACTCATTTAACGCTTCAGGTGACATATTTTGTGTAGCCTCGGTGGATAAATCAGTGCCACTTAAGATAAACAGACCACCAGCAGCTGGCGCTAAAGTGGCAGCTAAACCGTTAAAACTTTGAGATAAATTTAGACGTTGGGTGGCAGTATTGGGGTCACCCAAAACGGTCACATAGGGATTCGCAGCTGTTTCCAGGAAGGTCAAACCACTGGCAATAATAAATAAGGCCAGTAGGAAAAATGGGAAAAGACGAGTATTAGCAGCGGGTATGAATAAAAAAGCACCTAAGGCAAATAAACATAATCCAAGGAGAATGCCATTTTTATATCCCCATTTTTTCATGGCAAAACCTGCCGGTAAGGCAACTAAAAAATAAGCCATGAAAAAAGCACTATCTATCAAGGCAGATTGGAAATCGCTCAGTTCACAGGCCTTTTTCAAATGCGGTATGAGGATAGGATTTAAATTATGTGCAAAACCCCATAAAAAAAAGAGCGTTGTTATGAGAATTAAAGGTAACAAATAAGGGTTTTTTGTATTCATTCCAGGTGTTTTTAAAAAGAACGTACCAATATAAACAATTTTATTTAAAGGACAAATGGAGGTGAAATTTGGATTACTGGAACAGGTTGTTTTTGACCTATCGAATAAAAATGACCTGTTCGGAAGGTACGCGCATCCGTTCACTATGAATCCCTTTTTCCGTCCCCTTTCCAACGGCAACAATCATGGTTATTTCGGCATCTTTGGGTAGATTAAGATGTTTTTTAACCCTTTTTGCATCGAAACCTTCCATTGGACAGGTGTCAAATCCTTCAGAAGCCATGGCCAACATAAATGTTTGTGCCGCCAAAGCACACGATTTGTGAAGCATAACTCTCTGATCTCCATGCCCTTCGATACGCATAAAAGGCTTTTTTAAACCTTGGTAAAATACGATTCCCTTTCTAAGTAGGGTGTTAAATCCAAATGGGTCATTACGGTACAATAACGGCATTAAATTTTTATAATAATTTAAGCCTCTCTTATTTAGCTTAGTGGGTTCGCCCTTTATAGCCTTTTTAACATTGTTATAATTCCATTCAGCTCTTTCCTTCCAAAGTCCCTGTCGGGTAACAAAAACAATCAGATGTTTTGCAGTTTTGGCTGCGGATTGCCCCATACAGAGCGGCGTCATTTGTTCCAGTAAGTCCTTTGATTTTATCCAGTAAAATCCCCATAGTTGCATATTACTGCTATTTGGAGAAAGTTGTGCCAATGTTAAGGCAGATAAAACAGATTCGTCTGGCACTTCAATGTCCTCAGAAAAATATCTGTTAGACCTGCGATGCTCAACAATTTCTTTAAATACTTCTGATTTTTTCATTTAAGAAGGGTTTATATGCTAAACATAGTTGTACTAATTCTGCTGTGGTTTCTATTTTCTCGTCGGGTAAACCTAATGAATTTCTTGCTAATTCAATGATGGTTAAAGGGGTTTTTCCGGTTTCTCTTAATGACTTCAACGATTCAGATCCAGCTGATTTCGATAATTTGTTTCCATTTTTATCCGTGATTAAAGGGTGATGTCCAAAATGGATACGTTGAAAATCTGTTGATTTCCAGTGTGTTGCCACATATAATTGGGCGGCGGTGGAAGTGAGTAAGTCAGCTCCTCTGATAATATGGGTTATATTAAAATGCAGATCATCTACATAACTGCCTAATTGATAGGAGGGCAGACCATTTTTTTGTTTCACCACGAAATCACCCATTTGTTCGGATAAATTTACGGTGGTATTTGGATTGAGTAAATCTACCCAATGTATGGAAGTATCTTCCTTTATCCGCCATCGCCAGGCTGATTTTTCATGGAATGATTTTTTTAAATCCCTGCATTTTCCATTATAAACAGGATAATTACCTGAAGTCATTAAATCCTTTCTTGTGCAGTCACAGGCATATACCCACCCCTGTTCCAGGGCAGATTTCAAAGCAAGGTCGTAAAGACTCAACCTATGGTGTTGGGACCAATATTTGTCGAAATCAGCCAAAGAAGATGGCCCTTCGTCGTATTGGATGCCCAGCCAATCGAGTGCATAAAAAATATCCTCAAGATATTCTTTTCGGAATCTTTCCCTATCTAGGTCATCAATTCGTAATAATAATTTTCCGTTTTCACTTTTCGCCAAGCAATAAGTGATTAGGAAAGAAACAGCATTTCCAACATGTAAAAATCCACTTGGGGTTGGTGCAATACGCGTTTTCATTTTATAAATTACCATTTAAAGATAGTTATTTATATATTGTCCATAAAATATTTGATATGAGGTTAGTGAAATTAAATGAAGATAGTTCATGGATGTGGGAATGGCAGGACATTCGGGTATTGGTTGACCCGTGGTTTACCCCTTCACAAATCGATTACCATCCTGCTTTTAGTGAGCAGTTTCACCTGACAGAGCAACCCAAGGTGAGCGATTTGGGTAAAATTGATTATATATTTATATCCCACCCATTTACCGATCATTGTAATAAAGAAACCTTAATGCAATTTGATAAGGATATTCAGGTGATTTCCAGATCTGGGACCTTGAAAAAAATAAGTAGCTGGAATCATTTTAACCTGTTGATACCCATCGAAGAAGCACCATTTAAAATAAGTGTTATACCTACCAATTCCTTGTTTGACCCGGTTCATTTCGCCTATCGGATAGAAAATGAGGACGGTACCTTTATATATGCACCTCATGGGACAAAGGCTAAGAACTTACCAAAGGCTGATGTATTGATAACGACTACCACCACGTTTGAACTCCCTTTTTGGTTAGGGGGAACAATTAACCTGGGGTATAATAAGGCATTGATAGCTAAGAAATTATGTGGTGCCTCAATGTTAGTGGCTACCCATGACGAAAAAAAAATGGGAAAGGGCTTTGTTGAAAAATTAGCTAAAAAGACGTACGAAAGTCAACTCAAGGACATCAGGGTTTTAAAGCAAGGTGAAGCACTAGAATTTAGAGGCTAGGGTATATTGGGCAGGCAAAATAGTAATTCGTATGTTAGAAATGCTATTGGTCGAATTTCTGATTAAGAAACATTAATTTGTTCCTTTTACTTAAATTTATTCATTAATTTCGTTCCCTTATTGGAAAAAATAGCAAAATGAAGCATTTATTTTTAATTCTGGTGGCCTTAAGCTTTACTTTTACGGCTTGGGCTCAATCGCCAAACACAGACAAAAGTCTTTTCAGACAGTTGGGTTCTGAACTACCCACCCCCAATACTTACCGAACGGCTTCTGGTGCCCCAGGTGAAAGTTATTGGCAACAACGTGCTGATTATGACATTAAAGTGGAGGTTGATGACAATACTCAAAAATTGATTGGTAAGGAAACGATCACCTACACAAATAATTCTCCGCATATACTTTCTTATGTATGGGTGCAATTGGACCAAAATGTGGTGGATCCGGAATCTGATACTTACAAGACGAAAACGAATACTATGTCAGAGCGTACCTCTTTGACCCAGTTGAATGCCATGATTGATAATTCTTTCGATGGTGGTTTCAAATTGGAATATGTACGCGATGTAATGGGTAAGGATTTGAAATATACAGTCAACAAAACGATGATGAGGGTTGACCTACCTACACCATTAGCCGCAAAGGGTGGTAAAGTAGTACTTAATATTTCATGGGCATACAACATCAATGATAGACAGAATCCTGCTTTATCTGCAGACAGCAGAGGCGGATATGAGTTTTTTCCTGAAGATGGGAATTACCTTTATACTCTGGCTCAATGGTATCCAAGAATGGCCGTTTATGACGATTATAATGGATGGCAGCACAAGCAATTTCTAGGCCAGGGTGAGTTTACCTTACCTTTTGGAAATTTCACCGTAGCTATTACCGTTCCTTCTGACCATATTGTAGCTTCTACAGGTGTTTTGCAAAATGGAAAAGAGGTTCTTACTGCAGAGCAACTGAAGCGCTTCGAAGCATCAAAATCGGCAGTTAAACCTGTTGTCATTGTAACTCAGACGGAAGCGACTGAAAAGGAAAAAACCAAAGCAACTACCAAGAAAACGTGGATTTATAAAGCGGAAAATGTTCGTGATTTTGCTTTTGGAACCAGTAGAAAATATATCTGGGACGCCGTGGGAGTGAAGGTGGAGGGAAGTAACCAACCTGTTATTATGGCTATGTCCTACTATCCAAAAGAGGCTAATCCTCTGTATGGTCAATATTCTACAGAAGCAGTGGCGCATACGTTGAGAGTTTACTCTAAGCATACTATCCCTTATCCTTATCCTGTAGCTATTTCTGTGGAAGCAAGCAATGGTATGGAATATCCTATGATTTGTTTTAATTATGGTCGTCCTGAAAAGGATGGAACTTATTCTGACAGAATTAAATATGGTATGCTATCTGTTATTTTCCATGAAGTTGGTCATAATTTCTTTCCAATGATTGTAAATTCTGACGAACGTCAATGGACCTGGATGGACGAAGGCTTGAATTCTTTCTGTCAATTTCTTGCAGAACAAGAGTGGCAAAGGGATTACCCTTCTGGAAGTGGGCCAGCAAAATCAATCGTTGATTATATGAAGATGGATAAATCAGTGCAGAATCCAATCATGACAAATTCTGAATCCATTATTCGATTTGGTGATAACGCCTACGGAAAACCTGCTACAGCATTGAATATTCTTCGTGAAACCGTTATGGGCAGAGAATTGTTTGACTTTTCTTTCAGAGAATATGCAAAGCGTTGGGCATTCAAACATCCAACACCTTCTGATCTTTTCCGTACCATGGAAGATGCATCGGGTGTTGACCTGGATTGGTTCTGGAGAGGTTGGTTTTTTACTACAGATCATGTGGATATTTCATTGGATAATGTAACGCCTTTTAGAATGGATACTAAAAATCCAGACATTGAAAAACCATTAGCAGGTAAAGCTGCTAAAGAGGAACTTGAGAAGGATATTACTTATCAAAATAACAAAAGAGATTTACCAACTACGGCCGTAGAAAGGAATAAAGAATTAGAAGATTTTTATAATAATTATGATCCAAATGCCATAGTTCCTTCGGACAAGAAGGCTTATGAGCAATATATGACTGGATTAGGTGAAAAGGAGAAAGCCTTTATAGCAAAAGGTTTACATTTTTATCAATTGGATTTCTCTAATAAGGGCGGATTGGTGATGCCTCTTATTATTCAGTTTAATTTTGAGGACGGTACAAAAGAGGTCAAAAGAATTCCAGCGGAAATCTTCAAATTGAATGACCAAAAAGTATCAAAGGTATTTGCGCTGAACAAACCTGTGGTTAGTGTGGAATTAGATCCGCAAGAGGAAACGGCAGATACTGACAGGGAGAATAATTTCTTCCCAAGAAAGGCTGTTCCTTCAAGATTTGAACTTTTCAAACAATCTGGAGGAGGTCGCTGGAGTGGTGGCGGTGGAATGAATCCAATGCAAAAAGCTAAGGCTGAAACTAAAAACTAAATATTCTATTACTTTCGATTATTGACAACTAGAGGCTGACCTTTCAAGGACAGCCTCTTCTTTGTGTGCCTTATGGTTATACTTTAGATTTTTTATGGGTTAATGACGCTTTCACAAAATGAACAAAAAGAGGATGAGGATTCTCAACGGTACTTTTTAATTCTGGGTGAAATTGTACGCCAACAAACCAGGGATGATCTGCCAGTTCGATAATTTCCACCAGACCAGATTGTGGATTTACACCTGAAATAACCAAGCCTGCAGCGGTTAATTTATCTAAATAGGCATTGTTAAATTCATAGCGGTGTCGATGTCTCTCCGAAATTTTTAAACCCCCATAAGCTACGGCGGCTTTCGTTTTTTTCTTCAATTCGCAGGCATAAGCACCCAATCGCATAGTTCCCCCCTTATCGGTGATTTTTTTCTGTTCTTCCATCATATCAATGACAGGTTCCGGCGTTTCCGGATTGACTTCAGTGGAACTTGCATGCTCAATATCGGCGACATTTAAGGCAAATTCTACTACAGCACATTGCATACCAAGACATATACCAAAGAAAGGAATTTTATTTTTTCTGACGAATTCAATCGCTTTTATTTTCCCGGCGATGCCTCTTTCACCAAATCCCGGAGCTACTAATACACCATCTAATTTACCAAGAATAGCTTCCAATGAAGTATAAGAACCGTCCAGTTCTTCGGCATGAATAGGTATCACTTTAACCTTACATTCATTCATCGCACCTGCATGAATGAATGACTCATAAATCGATTTATAGGCGTCTTGTAATTCGTTATATTTCCCAACAAGCCCAATAGTTACTTCGTTCGATGGATGTTTAAGTTTGTTTAAGAACGATTTCCACGTCTTTAAATTAGGCTCTTTTCTGTCTGGAAGCCTCAATTTTGATAATACCGTACTATCTAGTTTTTCGGATAGCATTAACAAGGGAACATCATAAATAGTGGGTGCGTCAATTGCTTCAATGACAGAGCCAACATCTACGTTACAAAAAAGAGCGAGTTTTCTGCGGATATCCATATTGATATGATGTTCGGTCCGGCAAACTAAAATATCGGGCTGTATCCCGGTATTTAATAACTCCTTTACAGAGTGCTGCGTTGGTTTTGTTTTAAGTTCTCCCGCTGCACTTAAATAGGGGATTAACGTAAGATGGATGACCAAGCAATTATCGGAACCTAACTCCCAGCGTAATTGTCGAAGAGATTCTAAATAGGGCAGAGATTCAATATCTCCAACCGTACCTCCCAGTTCCGTGATGATAATATCATAGTTGGAATTTGAAGCCAGCAACATGACTCTCCGCTTTATCTCATCGGTAATGTGTGGAATGACCTGCACGGTCTTTCCCAGATAATCACCCGCTCTTTCTCTATTTATTACCGTTTGATAGATTCTCCCGGTAGTGACATTATTTGCCTGAGAGGTGGGCTGATTTAAAAACCGTTCGTAATGTCCTAAATCCAGGTCTGTTTCAGCCCCATCATCTGTTACATAACATTCCCCATGTTCATAAGGATTGAGTGTCCCGGGATCTACATTAATATAAGGGTCGAATTTTTGAATGGTTACCTTGAACCCTCTCGCTTGCAATAGTTTGGCCAATGATGCCGCTATGATGCCTTTACCCAATGAGGAAGTTACGCCTCCCGTAACGAAAATATATTTGGCCATTATTCTGTAAGGTTTTGTTACGGGTCACAAAGGTAGCAAAAATCGTGTAATTTAGGTCGAAATGTTTAAATTATATATTAAAATATTGATTATCATCAGGTTAAACTCCTAAAAGGACTTAATAATAAATTAACATAGATTTAAATTTAAGTTTACTTACAAAGTCTATTATTGTGCTTTAAATAACCAAATTTTTATTTATGAATTATCAACGTTATCTATTTTCTATTTATTTTTTGCTGATTGCTATTTTGGGTTTTTCCCAGGCAACTGTCAAAATTACTGACGCCGACTTAGTTGCAGGTCAAACCTACAATTGGACTAAGAACAATACTTATCTTTTAGATGGTCTTGTATTCCTTGAAACGGGTGGAGTTTTAAACATCGAAGCTGGAACGGTTGTGAAATTTACTGCGAGAGCTGATGTTGGCAATCCGTCTGCGTTAGTTATCACAAAAGGAGCTAAAATAAATGCTACTGGAACGGCACAGAACCCGATTATTTTCACGGCTGAAGCAGATGATGTAAATAATCCAACGGACTTAGGACCGAAAGATAACGCATTGTGGGGCGGACTTGTGATATTAGGTAACGGAGTGACACAGAAGAGTGGTAATGGTTCAGTATCAGTTGAGGGAATCCCAACGACAGAGCCAAGAGGTATATATGGAGGTAATGATAATAACGATGACTCTGGAGTTATGCGTTATGTTTCTATCCGCCACGGTGGACGTCAGTTAGTGAGCGGCAGTGAATTAAATGGCTTAACATTAGGAGCCGTTGGTAGCAAGACGGTATTGGAATACATTGAGATATATGCGAATTCAGATGATGGTATTGAATTTTTTGGAGGTGCACCGAACTTAAAATATGCGATTGTTGCCTTTGCGGAGGATGATAGTTTTGACTGGGATGAGGTATATTCAGGTAAGGGACAGTTCTGGTTTTCAATTCAGCGTCCTGATATTGCTGATGCGGGAGGAGAGTTAGACGGAACGACACCGGATGACCTTACACCATATTCAAATCCGACGGTATATAACTGGACACATATTGGGTCAGGAATAGGTGCTACGGCGGCGAATCCTGTAGGTTGGTTATTTAGAGCAGGAACGGCGGGTGTAGTTGCGAATTCTATAGTAACTGGGATGAAAGGAAAAGTGATTGAAGTACAGGATAAGAATACAGGAGCTAATGATGCACACCAGAAGTTGGTTAAGGGTGAGTTGAAGATCATGAACAACATATTTTTTGGTAATGGCAGTAATGCAGCATTAGATGCCTCTGCAACGGGTGTTATCCGGGTAACCAGCGGACAGCCAAACCAGGATAATGCTTCAGGATCAGATTTGATTGGCCATTTGACAGCGAATAAGACGAGTTTGGAAAATCCTGGTATTATTTCTATCAGTAGAGATGCTGATGGTAAATTAGATCCACGACCAACGGCAAGTGGATCCGCTTATACAACCGCACTGGCAAATCTTCCTGCGGGCGATGCATTCTTCAGTAATGTAAATTACAAGGGTGCATTTAGTGCCAATTCAACAGAACTTTGGATAAAAGGATGGTCCACTTTAGCAAGAAATGGACAT
>JANQZX010000050.1 GCA_030728245.1 Saprospiraceae bacterium
CCTTTTCCGTAAAAAGTAGTCTGGCCATTTTACTTCTGGCCGTTTTAGTTCATTTTATATCGATCCCCAGCATAACAGCCGATAAATTACTCATTTCCATTTTTGGTGGCTTTTTTTTAGGAGCGGGTATCGGACTGTCCATTCGAGGTGGGGCAGTCATTGATGGTACAGAGGTTTTAGCTATTTCTGTGAGTCGAAAAAGTAGTCTGTCCGTAGGTGATTTTATCGCTTTGTTCAATATTGCCCTTTTTAGTTTTGCCATCCTTTTGACCAACATTGAAACAGCCATGTATTCTATGCTTACCTATCTTTCTGCCTCGAAAACAGTTGATTTTATAATTAACGGGGTGGAAGAATATTTAGGTGTTTTAATTATCTCCACAAAAAATGAAGAAATAAAAAAACAGATTACCATAGAACTTGGCAGAGGAGTTACCGTTTTTAAATCTGATAAAGGATTTGGTTCCCGGGGTACTTTCGATAAGGAAAGTAATATCTTGTTCTGTGTGGTAACCCGTTTGGAAGTTACCAACCTCCTTTTGGAAATCGATAAAATTGATCCTGGCGCCTTTGTGGTCCAACATCCTGTTAAGGATACTAAAGGCGGTATGATAAAAAAGAGACCTCTTCACTAATTTTTAACTTATTTTGAATGAAGCTTTATCTCTCTAACCTTATACTCATTATCATTTTTTCACTTTGTCTCATCAAACCTATTTGGGGACAACAAGAAAAATCATTTTCTTTTGCCAGTGTTAAGGCAAGAAAAAATATCACACGGGAACTAAAAAACGAAATCGATTCTCTGGTAGCTCTCTCTTTACATCCAGAAAAAGCGGAAAATCTTTGGAAAAAAGCCTTTTGGGCTATGGAGCTAATGCTTTATTCTCCCCCAAAATGGGAGGAAAGGATCCCAAATTTTATTATTCATTTATCCTCTTTTGACGCTGAATTTCAAAGAGCTTTCCTGGAAATGCTATACACACTTTATCCTTCAAAATATAGCGACCAAATCATTCCCGTCTGGCACACACTGGCAAATGCTAAAAATCAAGCTATGGCGCTGGAATACCTGGCTGTCGGTCATTTATTTCCAGAGATTACAGAAAATCACACCATTTATTCATCTGATTGGCATCGGGCCTATCAAAAAAGATGGCCTGCCCAAAAGATTGTTTATCCTACCATAGATTCATTTTCCAATGAGTATTTCTTCCCGGGCGAAGAAATATTGTGTAGTTTTCAATTTACCGACAGAGGTAAACCTGGTTTTCTTATGATTAGGAAAAAAAATGGTGAGTGGGTAACAAATGATAATGGCAAACCACTGAAGTTTAAACAACTGGCACGATCTATTTCAAATCTGCCATATTACCTTACAAATGGTAATACACCACAGGGCCTATACAGAGTGACCGGTTTTGACTATTCATCAAATGCATGGATTGGACCAACTAAAAATGTACAAATGGTCCTGCCTTATGAAAATAATTCCTCCTTTTTTTATGGCAAGCAGACAACACCTATTACCTATGAGGCACTTCTGAATCCTTTGATAAAGGATTTTCCCTCCCTTTGGGAAGCACACGATGCTGGAAAAATGGGTAGAACAGAAATTATTGCTCACGGCACAACGATTGATCCTGCATTATATCATAATGAATCCTATTTTCCTTGTACCCCCTCTTTAGGATGCCTATGCAGTCCTGAAATATGGAATAAAAAAGGTAAACGAGTTGAAAGCACTCAACAAGCATGGATAGATGCGCTGGAAAAAAATAATATACAACCCAAATGGATTATTGTTGTTGAAATAGCCAACACCGATGTGTCAGTAAAATAAGCCTAAAAATTTGACCTTTTTATAAGGATACAAAATACCTGCAAAATGGATTTAATCCGTTTTTCTCAAGTATCTAACTCATTTCGATACTTTATTTGACTCAATATTTTTTTTAGATTTTATAAATAACTTTGTTTTTTTTTACATTGTAAATCTTCTTTTAATTCACTAAAAAAATTTAAACTGTATTAAATCCAAATAATCTTAATATTTTGGTCGTAGAATAAAAAATGGTTGAATGAAAGGAAAGTTATTGGCCGTAGATATTGGCAATTCCAATATTGTAACGGGTATTTGGCAGAATGAGGTATGGAGTGAAATCTGGAGATTTTCTTCTCATCCTCCTCTTGATGATAAAGATTTTTATACCCATGCCTTACAAGAAATACTGGTAGAACGGATAATAAAAACATCTGAAATAACAGATATTGTAGTCAGTAGCGTAGTTCCTTCTTTAATCCAGTTATGGCTAAATGCATTGAAAGCCCATTTTAAGGTAGAGCCAATACTTATTGGCAAACAGCATTTTTCAACAATAAAAATGGACATCATTGCACAAGACGAGATAGGAACTGATATCCTTTCAAATGCTTATGCTGTTTTCAATCGTTATCCCTTTGATAGTATTGTCATTGATTTTGGAACCGCTTTAACATTTACCACTGTAAGTAAATCGTCAGGTATTTTAGGGGTATCGATTGCCCCTGGCTTAAAAACGGCCACCCTGTCACTTTTTAAAGGCGCCGCTCAACTTCCTGAAGTTCCACTTATTTTACCTGATTCCGTCCTGGGGAAAAACACAGTTCAAGCCATTCAGAGTGGCGTACTCATTGGTTACATTGGCCTTATAAAATATACTGTAGAGGCCATCAGGCAAGAACTAAACCACCCATTTCCCGTTATTGCTACGGGGGGGTTATCAGCAATATTACACCCATTGAAGGATTTTTTCTATGAAATCGACCCCAACTTAACTTTAGATGGTATGAGATTTATTTATGAAGCTGTAAAAAATAATTCAAGGGACCGCCCTTAACTTTTCCCATTTTTTAATTTTTTCGGACCATTTTTTTATCATTTCCCGCAGGGAATCCTCTTCCTCCAATATTAAGCCTTCCAATGAAAAATTTTCCTTCTCCAGTTTAGTTATCAACTTTCTGTTACTTATCAATTTATTTCTATAACTGTCCAGTTCTTTTTCTAAAAAATGTACGTCTTTTTTTAAAATCTCAAATTCATTGTTATACAACAAGGGTAATTTGTCAACTAAAAATTGATTGGCTAAACTCCTCCATTTCTCTAACTGCTCGTCCTCTTTTGGGAACAAAATCCAAACTAAAGAATCTTTATGGATATGTACATAAGTAACATGTAATGTCGTGGGAGAAACACCAAAAAAAGTAGGTGAATTAATTTCTTTTGAAATATAACTTATCTCCGTTTTACTTTTAGAATCAATCTTTAAGGTAGTGTTTAATTTATCCTTTAGAAATAATTTCCATTGTTGTATGAAGGCCTTTTGTCCAATATCCGTCCCAAAATATAAGGCCGCTTTGGGCTGTCCTTTATACATAAATGCGGTATCTCTTGTCAAGGGAGAGCTAATTTCCTGACTTTTCAGAGAAAAAAAACAACATAAAAAAAGGACTAAGCCAATATATTTCAACATCAAACAAAGAATTATTCTGGTTTTACATTTTTTAGAACCTTAACGAGCATATTTCCAGATACGCGATCTGTAAGCTCCATACCATTTAAAATAGCCAATTCCTTATGCCTGGAGGTTGGCATTTTGTAATCTTTTAACACCTCTTCAAATGTTCCATTTCTCCTCACACTTACTATTTGAATGCGCTCAACCTGTCTGTTTAATTTTTCCCTATCCGTTAATCTACTAAAACCATCTACTGCATTGTCCATAGCAGAATTAAAACTTTTCACTTCAGTTCCCTGAGCAATGGCAAGAAATCTAAACATATTTTTACCATCTTGAATAAGAATTAATTTTATAGTTAAAGGTTCTGTACCACTATTCGGTGCTTTTTGTTTAAGCTCAGCTTCCATGGCCTGGAAACCGTTTATACGCCTATTTTTATCCTTCACCAGTTCTAATTCATTTTCATCCAAAGTTTCCTTTAAAGCGGTTTGAAAATCATTTCCTTTGGCTAAATTAAAAATAAGCAATCCTTTTCCCGATTTTTCAGTAATATCAACCTCACTTGGGCTATTGGTTAGGGTCCAATCTTTTGGAACAGGGAAATAAAACGCTAGAGCGGGATGATAAAATACTGATTTTTCAACAAAACCCTGTTGAGGATCTTCACCATAAGGCAAATCGTCAATTCTACTCAAATAGGAATCTCTATTCACCGAAAAAGACTGATTTGGCAATTTTTCCTGCCATACTTTTGTTAACTCACCTACTTTTTCAAAACGGTCAAGTGGAGCTGGGTGAGTGCTTAAAAAGGCCGGCATTCTATCTTCACCTTCCCCCCCTAGTTTATCTAATGTTTTGAAAAAATCTGCCATTTGGTTACCATCGTTCCCTGTTCTTGAGGCATATTCGACTCCAAGTTCATCAGATTGAGATTCATCTTCTCTGCCATATTTCATGAAAAGTAATTGTAAACCAACCCCGGCAATTTCAGCAAAGGTTTCCAATTCTTTTGATATACTTGAACCAATAGCAAGACCAAGCTGCGCCAACATCTGTTTACTATATTGATTTGCCCCATGTCTTGCAGTAACATGACCAATTTCATGTCCTAACACCCCTGCAAATTGAGCTTCATTATTGAAATGCGCCAGGATTCCTCTCGTAAAATAAACGTAGCCACCAGGTAAAGCAAAAGCATTGACCACGGGTGAATCCAAAATTTTGAAATGAAATGGAAGGGAAGACCGATGACTGACTTTGGCCATTTCATTTCCCTTTTCATTAATAAATGCCTGGAGTTCCCGGTTTTCAAGAACACCAAATTCTGCAACAATCTCGGGATCTGACTCCGCTCCCAATTTTATTTCATCTGCTTCTGACATTAACATCACTTCCCTTTTTCCTGTCACTGGATTTTTGGCACAAGTAGACAACAGAAGGGCTAGAACCGGTACTTGAAAGAAATAAATCAATTTCATGATTGCTTTTTTTAATCTTAAAAATCTAACAAAATCAGGTATTTACCTATTATTCGAAAGTTGAGACATCCAAATTCCACTTAATAATACTAAGAAAATACCAATATAGGTATAAAGGTTGTAATTAGCATCGCCTAACATCATACCTGCTATCCATGAAAAAGGTATTTGTAAAAAATTAAGGGTACCCATAACTGCCGGTTTTCCTAAACTAAAGGCGTTAGTTACGAAGGATTGTCCAATTAACGCAATGACAGACATACATAGTATTAAAAGCCAGTCATATCCTTGTGGTATTATAAATGAGGCAAGAAAAAAATCATACGAAGGATTCTGATAGAACGCACTCACCAAAAAAGAAAAACAACTAAGTATGAGTCCACCAGCTAAAAAGGAGATTAAAATAGTTCGTCTATCGTAATATTTCCCAAGATAGTGAATAGACAAATAACCCAATGAGGTACCCACCCCACTGTACAATCCAACCAGATGGTATTTTACCGGATAATTCATGTCAGGTCTAAAAATAAATAAAACACCGGCAAAACCTATAATAATAGATAGCCATTGCTTCCAGGACAGATTAGCTTTTAATAGTACAACCGAAAAAAAACCAATAAATAAAGGGTAGGTCAAATTATAAGTATTTGCTACGGCCAACTGCATTTTTGTAAGACAATAATAAAAAGCGAATAGAGAGGTCGCACCAATAGTCCCTCTAAACAACAACAATTTTGTTTTGCCTCCTATTTGAATCAGTGGTTTGTGATATATCGAAACCAGAATAATAATTAATCCAATGAAATTTCTGAAAAACACCAATTCAACTGAAGGATATCTATTACCCAGTAACTTCGTTAACGCCCCCATGATGGCAAAACTTAAGGTCGCCAAAACCATGTTCAACGCGCCACTTTCCTTCAAATAAAGTTTTATGATAATCTAAAACATTTTAGGCATAAAAAATGCAAATATAGTAAGCAAAGTGGCAAAATTTTATGAAAAAGATTAAAAAACCAAAATAGAATAGTTAAATTAGGACAGTAAAAAATTCATCATTAAACAGAGAACCTATGAAAACCCGAAAGTTTATTTTGAGTGAAAAAGAAATGCCTGAACATTGGTATAATATCACTGCCAGTATGGCCAATAAACCACTACCTCCACTGCACCCCGGGACCTTACAACCCATAGGGCCGGAAGCTTTAGCCCCTTTGTTCCCTATGGAACTTATAAAACAGGAAGTTACCAGTGAAAAATGGGTGGAAATACCCGATGAGGTTAGAAATTTGTACGCTATTTGGCGTCCGTCGCCTCTCTACAGAGCCTACGAATTGGAAAAAGCATTGGACACGCCCGCAAAAATTTATTATAAATACGAAGGAGTGAGCCCTGCAGGTTCCCATAAACCTAATACAGCCGTTCCCCAAGCCTATTATAATAAGCAAGAAGGAGTAAAAAGAATTACTACGGAAACTGGTGCAGGACAGTGGGGTTCTGCCCTATCCTTTGCATGCCAGCACTTTGGCATTGAATGTGAGGTTTATATGGTTAAGGTAAGCTATGATAGTAAACCTTACCGGAAATTAATGATGAACACCTGGGGTGCCAAAGTACATTCATCCCCAACGAACCATACCCAGGCAGGTCGAAGTATTTTAGATATGGACCCTAATTCTCCGGGTAGTCTAGGGATTGCCATTTCCGAAGCCATTGAAAGAGCGGCCTCTGATGAGCATACAAAATATGCTTTAGGCAGTGTATTAAATCATGTTTTATTGCATCAAACCATTGTTGGACAAGAAGCAGTAAAACAAATGGAAATGGCAGGTGATATGCCTGACATTGTAGTAGCCCCTTTTGGCGGAGGCTCAAATTTTGCCGGACTTTCCTTTCCCTTCCTTCGATTAAATTTGGAGGAAGGAAAGAATATTCGTTGTATTGCCGCCGAACCAGCGAGCTGCCCTAAATTAACACGTGGGGTTTTTCGGTACGATTTTGGTGATACCGTTGGCATGACACCCCTCCTTCCAATGTACACGTTAGGACATAATTTCGTTCCCGCTCCGATTCATGCCGGTGGGTTGCGCTACCATGGAGCTGGTGTTATCGTAAGCCAATTACTGAAAGATAAACTTATTGAGGCTAGGTCTCATGATCAATTGGAGTGTTTCCAGGCTGGCGTTTTGTTTGCCAAAGCTGAAGGAATTATTCCGGCGCCTGAAGCATCTCATGCCATAGCCACCGTGATTCAAGAAGCCATCGCAGCAAAAATTTCAGGGGAATCAAAAACGATTCTATTCAACTTGTGCGGTCATGGACATTTTGATATGCAATCGTATGAAGACTATTTTGCCAATAAACTGGTTAAACACGAGGTTACTTCTGCAGATATTGCAGATTCACTGTCTAAATTAACTACGCCGGAAATAGCTTAACCTAATAAAGAAAGAGGCTATCTTAAAAGGTAGCCTCTTTCTTTATATACTTTATTCATCAAGCAAATAGAATGTATCCTTTTAAAAATTTGGGTAAACCTTTGTGATTTTCTATGATTGTGCCCGACAGGCATTAGATTTTTTAAAATAGGTTTTATAAGGTAAATTACCCCCTAACACCAGGTTTTGAATCAGGATTTACAGGATTTTGAGGATTACAACGTGTATCTTGGTTCTAAACATAATGTTTATTCGAACACTTCCCAAAAAGCCCATTTCCATACCTGACCCCTTGGGGTCACAAATCTATTGACCATTTGGCCCCTGGCGGCATCCATTTTTAATATCCCCCTTTTTCCTTTTTTAACTATTCCTCAGGTGATGAAAACTTCCCACCAACCGGCTTCCTGTATGGTTCAAAAGGAATTTTAAGCATTTTTGAAATCTTAGAATGCTCACTTGCATCTAAATGGGTATCAATACCGTATATAATATCTTCTTGCTTCATGTAACTGAAAGTCCCAAACATTCTGTCCCATATAGAAAAAATATTTCCATAATTGGTATCTGTTTGAGGCAACACATAATGGTGGTGCACATGGTGCATATTTGGCGTGACTAAGGCCAGGCTTAGAAACTTATCCACCCTTTCAGGAAGACTAATATTCGCATGATTAAATTGTGAAAGTACCACCGACAAAGCCTGGTACAACATTATTAACCAGATGGGGGCACCTAAAATAAAGACTGCTAATGAGGTAAAAACAAACCTGAATATACTCTCACCAGGGTGGTGCCTGTTCGCCGTGGTAGTATCTACATGAACATCGGTGTGATGAATGAGATGAAAACGCCACATAAAGCGAACCTTATGTTCCAGCCAATGTATAAAATAAGCGCTGATAAGATCAAGTCCCAACAAGCCGGCTAAGGCATATAAAATGAGCGGTATGCTATCAATAAAAGTTAATAAACCCCAATGACTTTCCTGGGTCCATCGACTGATTTGAAGCAACAAAAAAGCAAGGGCGAAATTTACAATAATGGTAGTAAATGTAAAAAATACATTAATGGCAGCGTGCTTCCATTTTTTGTAAGAAAATTTAAATAAAGGAAACGCGGTCTCCATTAGCCAAAAAAAAGCAATTCCACCGGCAAGTATCAATGAACGATCTCGCGATGGGATACTCTCGAAATAAACCATGATTGGCTCCATACCTTTTTTATTTTAAATATACTACTTTTTGTACTGCAAGTCAATTCAACATCATTTTTTTGACCTTACATCTGTTAAATACTTTTCTAACTCTTGCTCATCATAAAATAATACTTCCCTCGGTTTACTTCCGTCTGCTGCCCCAACAATACCTAAAGATTCTAACTGATCCATTATCCTGCCAGCTCTATTATACCCCAATCTAAGGCGACGTTGAATCATGGAGGTAGAACCTTGCTTATTAGACACAATTAACCTGGCTGCGTCTTCAAGCATATCATCTAAATCGGAAAATTTCAAATCGGCACGGGCATTTTCCGGGTCATCACCCATGAATTCTGGTAAAAAATATGGTTCCGGATAGCCCTGTTGTGCAGCGATAAATTCAATAACTTTTTCTACTTCAGGCGTATCAATAAAAGCGCCTTGTAAGCGAATCATTTCACCACCAACAGAAAGTAACATATCCCCTCTGCCTATAAGTTGTTCCGCACCGCCTGTATCGAGAATAGTTCTGGAGTCAATTTTAGAAGTAACCTTATAGGCTATTCTTGCTGGGAAATTGGCTTTAATTACACCGGTTATAATATTTACGGATGGTCTTTGTGTGGCAATAATGAGGTGTATTCCCACCGCACGAGCTAACTGCGCCAGACGACCAATGGGTATTTCGACCTCCTTGCCAGCCGTCATTATTAAATCCGCAAATTCATCAATAACCAAAACTATGAAAGGCAAAAACCGGTTACCTTTTAGTGGATTAAGTTTACGTTGAACAAATTTTTCGTTGTACTCCCTGATGTTTCTAACACTTGCCTTCTTAAGTAAATCATATCTGTTATCCATCTCAATACAAAGCGAATTAAGCGTATGAATTACTTTAGCCGTATCAGTGATGATGGGTTCGTCCTGGTTAGGAAGAAAAGCGAGAAAATGATGCTCCAATTGAGAATATGGAAATAATTCAACTTTTTTAGGGTCAATTAAAACAAGCTTTACCTGCGATGGGTGCTTTTTATAAAGGAGAGACATGAGGATGGAATTTATTCCAACCGACTTACCCTGACCCGTTGCACCAGCCACCAACAGGTGAGGCATTTTAGCTAAATCAACCACAAAAACTTCATTACTAATGGTCTTTCCTAAAGCAATAGGAAGATCCATTTTAGATTTCCTAAATTTGTCTGATGTCAGGACTTCTTTCATCGAAACCATCTGCTTTTTCATATTTGGTACCTCTATACCAATCGTACCCTTCCCTGGAATGGGCGCAATAATACGAATACCCAGGGCAGACAAACTTAGTGCTATATCATCTTCTAAATTCTTAATTTTTGAAATACGTACACCAGGTGCCGGAATTATTTCATATAAGGTAACGGTTGGACCTACCGTTGCACTAATTTTAGTAATTTCTATTTTATAATGCAATAACGTTTCTATAATCTGATCTTTATGGGCTTCCAGTTCTTCCATATCAATTTCCACGTGCTGATCTGAGTAATCGTGCAGTAAAGGAAGTACGGGTTGCTCAAATAACGATAAATCAAGGGTAGAGTCGTAAAGTTCCGTGTGATCTACATTTTCACCCAAAGCTTCTGACAAGCCTGATGTTGGAGAGAAGGTGATTTCGTTAAGTTCTAACTTTGCTGACGGAATGTTGTCGGTTTCTACTTCAAGTATTTCTGTAAATTCTTCCTTTTCCTTAACTTTTACTTCAGTAGCTAACTTTAATTCACTCCCCACTTCCAGCTTTAATTGTTTTCCTAAACCCACTGCGTCAGGCTCTAGTGAAGATATCTCAGGCGTTAAAGAAGTTAATTTTTCAATATCCTTATCTTTTATAGTACCGAGGCCCACAGAATCAGCCGAAAGATTTCCTCCTTTAAATAGATTTAAAAACGTAGCCTTGACCTGATTAAAAACCTCGGGGAGAGATTGTCCGGCCAAAGGTGGATTGAGAAACCACAAAAAACGACTCAACCCCACAAATAAAATCAGGAAAAATACACCAACTCTACCTAGAAACCTGGTCAACCAATCACTAACAACGGTCCCAAATCCACCACCCATTGGAAAGGAAAATCCCTTGAAAAAAAAAGAAAAGAATACCGAGAGTAAGAGTACGACCGTAAACAAAGAAAACATTTTATCGGTAAGTTCCGACAAGGGTCTTTTTATAATCAACTGTCTGCCAAATAAAAAGAAAACATAACAAAGGGCAAAGGAAGGAAGTCCAAACAGAAAATAAAAGAAAAAATTGGAAGTTATAGCCCCTAGCCTGCCTAAAATATTAGAAATTTCAGCATCACTATCTAACAGTAAGCCAAATGAAAATCGCAAAACAGCATCCTGATCATCTTGCCAGGTAAATAAATAAGATGAAAAAGCAAGGAAACAGTAGAAAGCCAGAAATAGAAAAAACAATCCCCATAAACCTGATATCCTTTCATCCTTGAAAGAGAAAGAAGGCTTACTCTTTTTTTTACTCTTCGAAACACTCATTGGGGGAAATTATTTTAAGACGCAATATAAGGCATTTTTAATAAATTACAAAAAACTAACAATTTATTACAAATACTGCTTAATTCTAAATTATTTGTTTTACATTGCCCTTAATTTATAATATAACTCAGCGAAAAATGGTACCAGAAGTAAGGTTTGGCATGAATAAACGATTCATTGAAGTATTCAATCTATTGGTTGACAAAAAGATAATTGTTATGAATGACAGGGGTGGAAAAGGAATTGGCGATTTCGCTAACGATATTTTGGGGAAACCTTACAGTCATATCATACGGGCGTTTCTCAGTGATACTGATAAACGCTGCATCGACTACCATCATGTGGATAAACTGTGTACTAAGTACGGTGTTAACAAAATGTATATTCTCGAGGGCAAAGGAAATCCCCTGGAAGATAAAAGAATCCGTCCCTCAGCTAATGTAAGTAACTTGTCTCCTTTGTCAAATGGACAGTTAAACCAAAATAATATCTGTTTTACCAATGTAGAAGCATTCGCAGGTAATGCTATCGAATGGGATAGTTTTAGACAAGAAAATCAAGATTACTTTCATATCCCTGGCCTGGATGCAGGAGAACTATTTGCCTTTCCAATCAAAGGAAATAGTATGTTCCCTGTAATAAATGATGGGGATATTGTAGTTTGTAAACCTATTCGTAGTCTTAATGAATTTAAAGAAAATAAAATTTATGCCATTAACGACAGCGGATCTATTTGGGTGAAGTATGTTCAAAAAGAACAAAATACAAAAAGTGAAAGTGCTAAGTTAAAACTTATTTCGGCTAATCACCTTGAACATGACCCTTTTCATATTGATGTCTCTGAGAGCACCAAACTTTTCCAAGTCATACGCAGAATTAGCTCATTAGACTAAATTTTACATTTTTATATTTCTTATCACTTAATTGTCAGTTAATTTTTAAAAAGTTTAAAAAAAAACGTTTGGAGATAATACGTTCAAAAAAGGGTAAAAGCTTTGAACAAAATAAAAATGTTACAAAAAAATTCCTGTCGTTTTAGTTATCTATTTATCGCTAGGTAAGTCGTACTGGAATTCCTTTTCTTCTCCGGAACCGGTTTCTTTTTCCACTTTATTGAAAATTTCTTCTGAAAATTCTCTGAACTCACCCACTAATGGCTCTAATTGAATAACTCCCTTCCATAGTTTACCAGGGTAATTCTTCAGAAATGGATAAGTTTTTGATGAAGTAACCGCTTCGCTATCTGGAGTTAAAACAGATTCAACGACGAACCAGATGATAAGGCTGTAAAAAAAAGCCGCTAATGAAGCCAAAACAGAGCCCCCAATAACTTGATTAACAAAATTTAAATGAACCTTTTCCATGACACTTTCAATGCCTCTTCCCAGTAATTTTAAAAGCAACAGCGAAATGATAAAGGTAGTAGCAAAGGCGACTACAATCCATAATGGATTATTATGATTAAAAATATCGTGATAGAACCTTGTAACTGCCGGCGTAAACCGAAGAGAAGCTAAAATACCAAAACTAGCTCCTAAAATAGTAAAAACAGTCTTAATAATTCCCTGATTATAGCCTACATAAAAACCATAAGCCATGACAATAATTAAAAATAAATCAATAATCATTCAGATGATTTTAAAAATGATAAAATTTAAACTCCAATTAAATATATTTATATATATTCACCTAATTAATACCCATCTATGAAACAAATCGCCTTTTTTTTGCTAATCAATCTATGCTCATTTGCCATCTCCGCGCAAAACACGACATCTTTGTCCATTTTTGAAATTGGGAAAGACGAACAGAACTATCGAACCATTTGCGAAGCCTACCCTGAAACATTGCTTTCCTGGAAGAAGGATGATTATACCCAATCTGCCCTGCTTTGGTTCGACTTCCTAAAAAGTATGGAAACGTATGCAGATGCTATTCAGTTTAATTTAAATGGACTAAAATTATGGATTCATATTTTTTGGAATGAAAAAGGAGAAATTAATCACGTGGGTTATTTTGTTCATCCCGAATCAAGGCAAATAGACAAAAAAGAATTAAATGCCTTTTTAAGTGCCTATTCAAGATTGGCCAAAAAGCCTGATTTTAAAAGCGGAATGAAAATTTCACATTATACCTCAGCATCTTTTCCTACCTTTGCAACATCAAGATGAACATTATTTCATCCTTTTCGTTGCTATTATTTTAAATGAAAAAAAACACAAAAAATGATCCGAATTCTCGCCAATGATGGTATTAGTGATGATGGAAAACTTCTTATGGAAGAAGCTGGATATGAAGTAATCACTAAAAAGGTTCCACAAAATGAACTTTGTGATGTAATTGGAAATTATGATGTCTTACTGGTAAGAAGTGCTACGAAAGTTACCGCGGAAGTTATTACTGCGGGTACCAATTTGAAGATGATAGGTAGAGGTGGTGTTGGCTTGGATAATATTGACGTAGAATTTGCTGAATCTAAAGGTATTATAGTTTTTAATACACCAGCGGCCTCTTCTCAGGCAGTAGCTGAACTGGCCTTCGGACACATGTTTAACCTTGCTCGCTTTATGCATCAGGCCAATAGGAATATGGCTCTTAACGGCACAACTACCTTCGATACCTTAAAAAAAGATTATGGTTCAGGAATTCAACTTCGCGGAAAATCATTAGGTATCATTGGTTTTGGAAGAATTGGTCAGGAGGTAGCAAGAATAGGTCTCGCTCTTGGTATGAATGTACTACCAACCGATTTAATGATTAATGAAGCTAATATTGATATCAATATCTTTGCTAATGAAAAAGTGACGATGAATATTCACGTTCCTACCGTTCCTTACAAGGAGGTATTAGCAAAATCTGATTTCATCTCATTGCACATTCCCTTCGGTGGGGGTAAACCACTTATCGGAGCAGAAGAAATTGCTTCTATGAAAAAAGGTGTTTACCTCATTAACACTGCACGTGGTGGTGCTATCGACGAAGCAGCGTTACTCGCCGCACTTAGCAGCGGACAAGTTGCCGGCGCTGGTCTCGATGTTTTCGAGAACGAACCTACTCCCAAAGCAGAATTACTCGCTCATCCAAATATATCTTTAACTCCTCACATCGGTGCAGCCACCCTGGAGGCTCAGGCCAATATTGGATTAGAAATTGCAGACAGACTTATCGCATTTTTTGGCGATCAAAGATAAAATTAGCACAGGGCAGAAAGATTTTGTTTATCTCTCTGCCCTATTTTATTAACTTCAGGAAAGTTCCCAAAATCCACTGCGATTCCGCATGAATTAAGCTCTCTAAAGTTGAGTCAACCTTACTCGTTAACATTTTTATTTCCTTAATCATTTTCTTGAAACTTTCAGCTTCTTCCCCAGAACCATTAATACCCGTTAGTTCGTCTAAACCCTTTAACATGGGTTCTAATTCTCTCTTTTTTCTTTGAATCATGATGTTTCTCGTCATAACCCAAATATCCTTTTCGGCTACAAAAAATTCTCTTCTCTCTCCTACTTTCAATATTTTTTGAATTAAATGCCAATCCATAAGCGCATGCAAATTAATATGAACATTGCCGCGTGACATTTTTAATTGTTCCATGATTTCCTCTGCAGAAATAGGGTTGTTGGATAAAAGCAACAAACCATGTATTTCAGCCATAGCCCTACTGATTCCCCAATGGGTGGACATAGTCCCCCAAATTTGCAGAAATTTTTCTTTACCTTCAACTATATCCATAACCCAATTATTTCTTAACAACCTAATTAAAAGGTTAATAGAAATAATTGAAATTTGTTCGATAAAATCTTAGATACCGTCATTCTTTTTATTCAAAAAGGGTAATTTGACAATTTTAGCGGGTAACCATTTATTTCCCATACTTATTTGAATCTTATTTCCAACCTTTGCTTCTGCTGAAACAATATAACCCATTCCAATCGGATAATTAAGTGAGGGGGACATTGTTCCGGAAGTTACCTTCCCAATAGATTCTCCGTTAATGTTCAAAATAGGATAATCATGCCTTGGAACCCGCCTGTCCTCCAATACAAAGCCAACTAATTTTCGACTTAATCCCTTTTCCTTTTGTTGGAGGAGATATTCCTTTTGAGTAAAACGCTCTTTGTTCAGTTTGGTAATCCAACCTAGTCCAGCCTCCAAAGGAGAGGTTGTATCATCTATGTCATTTCCGTAAAGACAATAACCCATTTCTAAACGAAGAGTGTCCCTACAACCAAGACCTGCAAGTTGAAGATCATATTTTTGTCCCCTTTCTACTATAATATCCCACAAAGCCAAGGCATGATGATCTTCTACATATAATTCAAAACCACCGGCCCCAGTGTAACCTGTGGCAGAAATAACTACATTTTGGATACCAGCTACTGTTCCTTTTTTAAAGGTATAGTACTTAATCTGAGCTAAATCAATATCGGTAAGTTCTTGTAAAAGATGTATAGCTTTAGGTCCTTGTAAGGCCAAAAGCGCCGTTTTTTCAGAAATATCAATAAGTCTGGTATCAAAACGATTATGTTCTTTCACCCAATAAAAATCCTTCTCAATATTAGACGCATTGACAACCAACATAAAAGCTTGTTCACCTTCAGAGCATTGGTCTTCAAAAAGCCTGTAAACTAATAAATCATCAATTATACCTCCTGTATCGTTGGGAAAGCAAGAATATTGAATATCCCCGGGGCCCAAAACAGAAGCATCGTTTGAAGTAAGTTCGTTAACCAATAAAAGAGCTTCTTTGCCTTTAACAATAAATTCTCCCATGTGAGAAACATCAAACAATCCTGTACTATTTCGAACAGCATGATGTTCTTCATT
This sequence comes from Saprospiraceae bacterium, assembly GCA_030728245.1. Classification (GTDB taxonomy): domain Bacteria; phylum Bacteroidota; class Bacteroidia; order Chitinophagales; family Saprospiraceae; genus BJGN01. The sequence goes on from JANQZX010000050.1 coordinate 15,965, forward strand.
TATGCCTTTATAAGAAATAGGCATATCATAGCCTGCGAATGGAGCCATTCTGGCATTTGCCGCAATATGTCGCTCAAAAAGTGGCGTTTTTTTCATTTTACTCGTTTATTCTCTTATTGAGATATTTATAATCTTATCGCCTGGCGTTATTTGACTCGCAAGGCTTAACCCACTTTTTACTTCGCCGAACAAGGTATAATTACCATCTAAATGCGGCGTAGCAGAGTGGGTAATAAAAAACTGAGTTCCTTCTGTATGATTTCCTGCGGAAGCCATGCCGACACATCCAGGTCTGTCATAATAAATTTGAGGTAATTCTGAACGAATGGAATAGGATAAACTACCATAACCATCGCCTCGGGGACAACCTCCCTGTGAGACAAAATTAGGAACTATTCGATGAAAATTCTTACCCTTAAAAAATCCGGATCTACTCAATGCTATGAAATTAGCTACCGTACCCGGGGCAATATCAGGAAATAAAACAAGAACAATGGTCCCCTTTTTAAGGGTAATAGTTGCCTCAACCTGTTGCGTTACATTAGCCAGAATACGCCAATTTATTGGATGATTGAATACGGGTTTTTCTATATTAGGTGCTGTAATTCCTTTCCAAAAGGCCTTGGTCATTTCAATTTCCTGTTTTGTCTCTTGTTCTTCGGGTAGAACCAGCTTCAATAATGCCGAATCAAGGAAGGATGTTTCAGGCAAAATATTCCTAAAATTTCTATCTTCATTCCTTAAAGCCCCTGCAATCACCGCGCTTACTCCCGCATCATTCATCAAAAAAGCATTTTTTAGCATAATAGCTAAATCCTTTTCAACGTACTTTCTGTTTTTCTTAAACTGCTTATCAAAATTCGCTGCTGAACATAAAGAGGCTAAGGATTCTGCAGCGGCTGTTTTAACTACAAAATTTTTAGCCTCCCACATTTGTTGATTTATATACCGATAGTTCCAGCCATGTTCCCCCAATGCTTTCAAATAAGCTGCTTTAGCCTCCGCGCTTTCAGCTTTAATATACTGATTTTTGATCTCAGCATTTAATTTATATTTTTCCTTAGATACAGAATCCCGCTGATATAAATGCCTGTTTGCAGCTGCATAAAGCAAAGCACGAACGGGCCAGAAAATTAATGAATCTGCCGTAAGGTTCCAATATGTTTTTGCTTCTTTAGCCACACCATTTTCCAAAAAGAAAGACCCTGCTTCTCTACTTAGGCTCTGATCTTTTGCCTTCAAACTTTTATAAGCAACGACTCTGGAAAATTCATAATTTTTGCCCTTAAGCGCACGCAATATGTTGATTTTTACCCGACTATCATTTTCAAGATTAAACCCACCTATCAAAGCATTTTCAGCGTCGATTCTATTAATTCTCCCCAAAATAGTTGCCAGAACCATTCTAATTTCAGCACTTTTTTCTCTTTGAAATTGGGGAATCAGGTCGTTCTTAAAAGTATCCAATACCAGATTCCTGGTTCTCGCTAAATAGTGGGCACTCATCAATCTTACTTCCTGGGGATATTGATTATTGATAGTCATTGATACCATACGCTTTGTACCTTCGTCAGAGTGCATAGACCTCATACCGAAGCGATACAAACCTAAAACCTGCCCCATGAGAAGCGCTGTATCGCCAGGAAGGTAAGTCGATATTGAACTTAAATAATTCATGATCCTTTCGGAACCACATTTTCCTAATGCCTCTAAAATAATACCGTTTAATTTAAGTATTTCTCCTTCGTTCGAAGATGGATCGAAAGCATCTACCAGGCAACTTTCAGCGGCATTATCTCCAATCTGACCCAAAGAATAAGCAGCAGCAAACCTTACTTCCATGACCGTATCTTTCAATAAAGGACAAAGAAATTCAATGGCTTTAATGTCTTTTATGGAGGAAAATGCTTTGGCAGCCTGGACCCGCCAAGTGGGATCACCATCTCTAAGATAAGGGATAAGACTGTCGGTCAATAGTTTATCTTGAAAATGGTAGATTTTTTTAAATGTTGAATTAGTCCATAGTTTCGACTGCGGCCGAACGCGTAAAATTACTTCTTCCGGCATTTCAGGAATGCAGGAAGCCAAAATGAGCAAAGAAACGATAAAGAAACTTAGCCTTATTTTCAAATCAACCATATTTTTAAAAATTAACCATCAAATTATTATTTAAAATTCTTCCTCAACGAACTCATTTTCTACTGTGGAAGAATTCACTCTATTGGCGTTGTTAACTATATTACAATCCATTTCGATACTAAATTCACCTGAAGGTTTTAAGAATCGAAGGCTGGGATCGTAATCTATATTTTTCATCTCTTCCAGTTTTTTCATAAAAGAAACAAAAAAAGGCTTTGCCATTCTGGCCCCCTGTCCGTTAGTCGAAGTTCTGAAATGCACCCATTTATCCTCCGCTCCCACCCAGGTACCTATGACCAATCCTGGGGTTATACCCATAAACCATCCATCTACAAAATCATTGGTAGTACCTGTTTTACCCCCTGCCTCACTTTTGAGTCCCCCCATTCCACCAGCATATTTCAACATTTCAACCATCACATAATTAGGATCCGATGGAATGGCACGTTTTTCCTCCGGATAACCTTCATAAATAAGCTTACCATTTTTATCTTCAATTCTTAATATATGTAATGGTCTGTTGAACACCCCATTGTTAGCAAAAGTAGTATAGGCACCCGTCATTTCCATCACACTTAAATCGGCCGCACCCAAACAAATGGAAGGTGATTTCGGTACCCTCAATTCCCCCGTTCCATTTCTTCTGCTCGATGAATCTATGCCCATATTATGAATCAAACCTCTTACTGGTTCAACATTTCCAATCGTTTTCATTAAAAAGGTAGAAACGGTATTCGTCGATTTTTTCAAACCTTCTTTCAGCGTTAACATTTCACCCGTATATTTATTATCAAAATTATTGGGTGTCCAGTCTTCTATCAATCCGAACTGACCTTCAGCTGCTGCAATAGTTGTGGCCACATCCTGCACCTGAAAACAAGGAGAAAGACCTTGAGCAGCTATAGCCGTAGCGTAAACAAATGGTTTAAATGATGATCCAACTTGCCTGTTTATATCGACATGATCGTACTGAAAATACTTATGATTGATTCCTCCTACCCAAAACTTAACATGGCCTGTTCTGGGATCTACGCCTAAAATACCCGTTTGTAAAAATTGACGATGGTATTTTATAGAGTCCAAAGGCGACATAATCGTATCCTTTTCCCAACGATCCTTTTCAGAAATCTGAGGGATATTTCTCTTTTCATAAGTAAACACACGCATACTAACGGGTGTGTTAAAATGCTGTTTAACCTGTTCTTGCATAAGATTCCATTGTCTCCGCAAAGTATTAAACAATGGATCCCGAAGAATACTTAAATAAGTATTTACATCCTCCTTCCTACTTAATCCAGCATTCACCCGTTTTAATAAGGTTCCCGGCTGTTTTACCTCTTCCATTAAAAAATCGATCAAAATATCATTTTCAGGAAACCTTACATCATATTTTTTACTTATTTGCGGGAGAATATCCCCGAGATATTTATCTCTAATGATTTGATAAGATTCCGTTTCTCTCATCAAACGAATTAATGTTTTTTGACGTGTGGCCACCGAAATCTCTAGTTTTGAATTTGATTTATAGGTCCACGGATCTGTTTTTCCCCATTCCCGCTGAAAGTTCTTTTGAACTAATGCCATGTGTTCAATCATAGACTCCTCAGCCAATTTCTGCATATCAGCGTCTATGGTAGTATATATTTTTAGGCCATCTTTATAAATATCATAAGGCTGGTTTCCAGATTTAAAATGCTCGCTTTTAGAAAGAATTTCTTTTACCTGCTTTGCCAGTTCCATGCGATAATAGGTAGCAATACCATCAATATGAGTTCTTGGTTTGAAGTTAATTCCTAAGTCCTGCGTTCGATATTTTTCATATTCTTCCTCCGTTAAAAAGCCCCTTTTTGTCATCTGTTTTAGGACAACTTCTCTTCGTTTAATCACTCTTTCCGGTCTTCTCAAAGGATTATATAAACTTGGATTCTGGAGCATTCCGACCAGCGTAGCTGCTTCAGGAACGGTTAATTCTTCTTGTGACTTTCCAAAATAAATTTCAGATGCCGCTTTAATACCGTAAGCACCATTTATAAAGCTAAATTTATTTAGATACAGGGCTATAATTTCTTCTTTAGTGAAATTTCGTTCTAATCTTACGGCAATAATCCATTCTTTTAATTTTTGAACTATACGTTCAACCTTATTGGTAGAAGGATTTTTCGTAAAAAGTTGTTTTGCCAATTGTTGTGTAAGAGTACTTGCCCCACCTGAACTCTCTTGTCTGAGAACTATTGTTTTAATCATTACTCTGCCTAAAGCTTCGAAATCAATGCCATTATGCATATAAAAGCGTTCATCTTCTGTAGCCAACAGGGCATTTACTAAATGAGGGGGAAGAGCCGAAAAAGTAACAGGCACTCTATTTTCCACATAAAAATTACCCAGAGAAGTACCATTGGTTGAAAAAATTTGAGAAGCTAATTCGTTGTTTGGATTCTCTAATTCCTTAACTGATGGTAACTCGCTGAAAGACAACAATATAAATATTAAAAAGGCCATTCCAAAACCAATGAAAAGGAAACGCCAGGTAAGTGTTGTCCAAAAGGTAATCGTTTCAGAAGGACTGTCTTTTAGTAAATAGGCAAAAAGCTTACGCATAGAAGTAATTTTCTCCGTAAATATAGTAAATAGTTAGTCCTTCCCTTACTGCAACAAATTATGATTAAAAATTTCCAATGCTTTTTTCACAAATGGTACATCGCGAACGAAGTCAACATGAACCTTTCCGATGGGTCCAATCACTGCAAAATGTATTTCATCGGATTCATTTTTCTTGTCATTTTTCATGAGCAAAATAAAATCATCTATTAATTCCTCCCTTATAGGTTGCAAATTAAACGTTCTTTTTAGAAAAATAAGGATAGAAATAAATTCTTCTTCGGACAAAAAGCCCTTATGAAAAGACAACCATGACTCGATAGCCATGCCAATGGCTATTGCTTCACCATGCAATAAAGAATTTTCTTTATGAAGCATAACTCCCTCAATACCATGTCCTATGGTATGACCAAAATTCAATGCTTTTCGAAGGCCCTTTTCATAAGGGTCTTCGACTACAATTTTTTGTTTAACCTTCAGTGAATCTATAATAATAGGTGTCCAGTTTTTCTCTGTATGAATATTAATACTACTAATTTGTCTCCAAAGAATTTCATCTGAAATAAGGGCATGTTTAATAATTTCTGCAAAACCGCTTCTAAGCTCCCTTTTTGGTAAGGTATCAAGAAAAAAAGGATCTACAAAAACAGCTTTTGGATCTTTAAACACACCAATACTATTTTTAACCCCGTTAAAATCAATCCCCAATTTCCCCCCGATAGAAGCATCCACCATAGAAAGCAAGGTAGTAGGAATTTGAATAAAGTCAATACCTCTTTTATAAGTTGAGGCGCAAAATCCACCCATGTCACCTACTACACCACCCCCAAGATTTATCATCAAATCATTTCTGTTAACGCCAAATTCCAACAGTTTCCCCCATATAAACTGACAAGTATTCAAGTCTTTGTGCACTTCCCCCGCAGGAATAGAAATTTCCAGGATATCTGCGGGGAGCAGAGGCCTTATCCTGTCTAAACAAAATGTATGCGTATGCTCATCTGTTAAAACGACCACTTTTCTATGGGAATAATTCGACAAAAAACCAGATAGTGATTCCGTACAATTTCCTACAAATACGTCATAATTTGCTAAGGCTAATATTTCAGTCATTCCTTTGTTTTTTAAATGTTTAATACAATTAGTTTTTTTCCTCAAATTCAATGTGAATAATTTCACCTGGATTCAACCCAAATAAAGTAGATGCCTTTCCCATATTAATGGCAATCTCAAGCAAATTAGCCGAATTAAAAAGACAAAGAATTTCACCTAGCGGAGCATCTGAATAATTTCTATAGATTTCAGTAAGAGGCAGATGACTTCTCATTTTTATTTTAAATGGTCGAGAATTGCAAATGGACTCAAATAAATCTTTAGATATATTGGTTATCACATTATCAAATGAATCAATGTATAAAACTGAGCCTCTAATCCTATTCCCAGCAGAAATGGGTTGAAACTTATACCTCTTTATTACCTCTTTTGTCAACTTAAAATCATTAATTTCAGACAGTACCTTTTTCATACTCAACTGATACATAATATTTCTCAATAAAGTTGGAAGTATGAAAAAAGGATCCCCGAAAACGGGTAGTGTGTAAACAATGTCTTGTTCGTCTGTAAAAATTAAACTACTCAAACCATTATTTTGCATAACAAAAATATGCCCCTCCCTTTCCATAATCAGCCAATCTAAATGGGCTTCAGGTAAATCGTTTACCACAATAATGTGAATGGTTCCAACGGGAAAGGCCCGCCAGCTTTGGGCTACAATAAAAGCGGCCTGGATAATATCAAAACTATTTATCTCATGCGATATATCAATAATCACTGGTTTAGGCTCTGCATGTAAAAGAGCCCCTTTAATCAGAGAAATAATATGATTATTTTTCCCTAAATCAGATGTGATGGTTACTATGGCCATTATTATTTAGTACTTTTTTTCAAATCTCTTTGCTTCATTCATTGCAAAAGTTGTAATTTAGCCTAAAAATAATACAATCTTTGAAAGAAAATTCGCCCCACTCTCAAAGTGAGATAATACTTACTTTCGAGAACACTGATCCCGTTCAATTATTTGGTGAAAATAATGTCCGTTTCAATCTACTAAAAGAAGCTTTTCCTGAGGTTTCCTTAACTTCCCGTGGAAATATCTTCAAGATTGTTGGTGAAAAAAAAATCGCCCAAAGAGTAAAAGACAAAGTTGAATGGATGGTGAGATTATTAAAAGAACATCTCGAACTGACTAATCAAATGGTCGAGGATTTATTGCAAGATAAAAATCCTTTTGAGCACAAATTATCAGCTGTAGATGATAATAAAACCATTTTACACAGCAGAGAAGGCAAACCTATCAGGGCAAAAACTAAAAATCAGCGTCTTTTAGTAGAGAGCTCAGAAAAAAATGACATCGTTTTTGCTATTGGTCCCGCCGGTACCGGTAAAACTTATACGGCAGTTGCGTTAGCTGTCAGGGCACTGAAAAACAAGACAGTAAAAAAAATTATTCTTACTCGACCTGCTGTGGAAGCCGGTGAGAACTTAGGTTTCCTGCCCGGTGACCTAAAAGAGAAAGTAGATCCATATCTTCGCCCCCTGTACGATGCATTGGATGACATGATACCAGCAGAAAAATTACAGCAGTTTATGACCACCCGGGTCATTGAGATTGCCCCTCTGGCATTCATGCGCGGACGTACCCTGGATAATGCTTTTATCATACTCGATGAGGCGCAAAACTGCACAACCATGCAGATTAAAATGTTCCTTACCAGATTGGGACCTTCCGCAAAATGTATTATTACCGGCGATTTAACCCAAATAGATCTTCCATTTCACACTAAATCCGGACTTAAAAAAGCCATAGAAATATTGGATCACCTTGATGGTATTGGTACCGTTAACTTAAATGCCGACGACGTTGTTCGTCATAGATTAGTTCGCGAAATCATTATTGCCTACGAAAAATTAGATGAAGAAAACAGGATAAGAAGGTTAGCTGCTGACGAGAGGAAGCTCGCTCCTCCACCTCAGGAAATTGATGCCGCCATTGTAAACAATGAAGAAAAATCTGATCAATGACTTCTAACATAATATATCATGGTGAACTGAGAAATACGCTCACTCACCTTGCCTCCGGCCAATCCTTTATAACCGATGCCCCATTGGATAACAGGGGGAAAGGTCAGGCCTTTTCTCCAACAGATTTAACCGCCACATCTTTGGGTGCTTGCATTCTTACTGTCATGGGCATAAAAGCAGAAGATATGGCGGTTGATATAGCCAATACCAAGGTAGATATTCTTAAAATAATGGCGTCGGAACCCCGAAGAATTGCCGGAATAAAAGTCGTCATCACCTTTCCCCCAGGTATCTTTGAAGATAAAACAAAAAAAATATTGGAACATACCGCTTTGACCTGCCCGGTAGCTAAAAGCTTACACCCCGATATTGTGCAGGATATTCAATTTATTTGGTCTGATAGCTCATCAATATGAATTATAAGTTACACTTTTCTTCAAATATCCTTAAAGGCGAAGTAACGCTGGCAGGTTCAAAAAGTATTAGCAATAGAGTACTTATTATACAGGCTTTATGCAATACAGATTTTAAAATCGATGCATTAGCCAATGCAAATGATACAGAGTTACTGGCGAATTTGCTGAAAAGTAACGATGAGGTGCTGGATGCTGGTCCAGCGGGTACAACCTTTAGATTCCTGACGGCGTATCTTGCGTTATCCGGCGGGAATAGAATATTAACAGGGTCCGAAAGAATGAAACAAAGACCTATTAAGGTCCTTGTTGACGCCTGTCGGAAATTGGGGGCAACTATCTCTTATTTAGAAAACGAAGGTTTTCCACCCCTGAAAATTAATTCAGGGACGATGTCCGGTGATAAACTTCTAGCCATTCCCGCAAATACCAGTAGCCAATATATTTCCGCTCTTTTGTTAATTGCTCCTATTCTTCCGGGTGGACTTTCTTTAGAGCTGACTGGTAAAATTGTTTCCCGACCCTATATTGAAATGACGTTGGGTCTCATGCAATATTTTGGCGTTTCTCATACCTGGGATAATCAGGTCATTATTATCTCTGAACAGCCTTATCAGGCTAAACCTTTTATAGTGGAGGCTGATTGGTCGGCCGCCTCTTATTATTATTCACTCGCCGCACTGAGTGAACAAGCTGATATTTCCTTGAATGGTTTATTTGAAAATAGTCTTCAAGGTGATTCCGCTCTCGTAAATATCTTTGAATCATTCGGCGTAAAAACTCATTTTACAGCGCGTGGTATTCGACTTATAAAAGAAAAAGCTCTTATCCCCGATACCTTCCATTATGATTTTATTTTATGCCCGGACTTAGCGCAAACACTGGCAGTCGTATGCGCAGCTTTGGGTACAAAAGGATATTTTAGCGGGCTTGAAACACTAAGAATTAAGGAAACTGATCGAATTCAGGCGCTGGAAAATGAAATTAGTAAAGGTGGTTGTCATATTTCCCTTTTTTCAACTGATTCTACCACCGGTAAGGAGGTTTTTGAGGTTTACGGCAAATTTGAATCTTCAGATACACCAGTTTTCAAAACCTATGAAGACCACAGAATGGCTATGGCTTTTGCCCCGTTGGCTCTTTTGATGCCTATTGAAATTGAAGAACCCATGGTAGTCATTAAATCATATCCTGATTTTTGGACCGATTTCCAACAGTTAGGGCTTACAATTAATGATTAAAATATTTATTTACTAACGTGTTGGAACTAATTTTCGCCCATTTTTCGACTTCTAACTTATTTTCTATGAGGTTGAACTAAGAGACTTCCCTTTTAGCGTGAAATTTAGCATAATAATCACCTCTGTGGGGTTTTGACTCAATAATCTTTTGTGAAAGAAAAGAATTATTCAATCTCTAATTTTTTTTGGACAAGTCATTTCATCACACATGGCATACACACGCCATCTTTTTACTAATTTTTAAAGAATCTAGTATTTTTTTAGACAGCCTCTTTGTTGAAAAAAAAAAGATATTGATACCTTTTAAATCATTGGGAAGAAAAAATTAGCAGATAAATAATTTTGCTAAATGTAGTTCTGATTAATGCATATTTCTTAATAAAATGGTGGGCAATGATATTTTTATCAAAATCATTTACCTACCAGCTTTTTATTAACTCCGAAAGATTAACTCTTAATTGTCGTTGAATGAAATGATTTTTAGCTCAACCCTTTGATTTTTTCTTCTGCCCTCCACTGTTTCATTAGATGCTAAAGGAGATTTCTTACCGTACCCTTTGTAAGTAAGCCTGGAACGACTTATACTTTTGCTAACTAAATAGTCAACCACTGCTTTTGCTCTGTCCGTTGATATTTTAATACAATATTCATCCGTACATAACCCATTTGAATGACCTCCAACTTCAATAGAAATATCAGGATTCTCCTTCATAAAATCTACAAGATCATTTAAAAACTGATAGGACTCCTTGGTAAAAATGGATTTATCCATTTCAAAAAATATCTTATCAATCCGCAAGGTCTGCCCCTTCTTTAAATCTGTTCTTTTAAGATTACTAATGGATGCATTTTCAATAATATCTTTTGGAGCTGTTGTTACAGGAGGGCTTGGTGAAGATTCCTTAGGTTTCACTACATTGGAATCTTTGGTATCTACTCTAATTGTTTCAGCCTTAACCACAACCATTTCTTGTTTCTTTTCAGCTTGAGCAAGATTATCCTGAACAGAATTCTCCTTACAAATGCTAACTTTAATATCAGAGAAATTATCCACTAATAAATTTCCATTATATGGGACAAGGGTAGGCGTTTTGTAGTAAGCTTCAAGAATTATAAAAGTATAATTTTTGGAAGGTTCCAATTTAAAATTATAATCTTGCCATCGTGTGTTCGCGATCAATGGAGATTCTGCTAATAATTCTTTTCTTTCACAAAAAGAATTTCCACCATAAATGCGAAGTTTAGCAGGAGTGGTATAGTTTGCTGTTTGATCGGACAATCGACTTATGGACACATACAATTCCGAACGACACAGCGCGATGGAAAAAGAATAGCATTTTCCTTTTTCCAGCGGTTTTGATAATTCCTGCCCCACTGATTCCCAGGTATCATTATCTCTAACCACTAAACCAAGATAGGTATTACCATTTGAAGCAGGCTTTGTCACGCTAAAAATACCGCTGGGTTGAATATCCGGAGCTGATTCCCCTTTAAATCCACAATCTGACCAGGCTCGAGGTGCTTTAGAGTGCCTGGGCATATCCTCAAAGGAAGGATTAATAAGTTGAATGACATCGGCTGATTCCTGGCTCATCAAACCTAATGGCACAAATAATAAGCAGAGGTAATTAAACACCAATAATTTACTCATTTCCTGAAATTTCAAATTAGAATGATAAGCATAAAGAGAATAAAACGAAGAAGCTGACATAATTATTGGAAAGCATTGATTCCTGTGATATCCATGCCTGTTATTAGCAAATGAATATCGTGTGTTCCCTCATAAGTAATGACAGATTCCAGATTCATAATATGACGCATAATAGAATATTCCGAAGTAATACCCATTCCACCGTGTATTTGCCTGGCTTCCCTGGCAATTTCAATAGCCATATTAACATTATTTCTCTTAGCCATTGAAATCTGGGCAGGTGAGGCCTCCCCTTTATTCGCAAGTGTTCCCAACCTCCAGGCTAATAATTGCGCTTTTGTGATTTCGGTAATCATTTCTGCCAATTTCTTTTGAGTAAGTTGAAAACCTCCTATAGGTCTTCCAAATTGTTCTCTTTCTATACTATACCGCAAGGCTGAATCATAACAATCTAAAGCGGCTCCAATAGCACCCCATGCGATACCATACCTTGCTTTTGACAAACATGAAAGGGGACCTTTTAATCCTTGAATATTGGGCAAAATATTAGCTTTAGGAACCCTTACATTTTCAAATACTAATTCACCGGTAATGGAAGCTCTAAGCGACCATTTCCCCTTTATCTCAGGGGCTGAAAAACCAGGCATTCCCTTTTCTACAATAATACCCTTTATTATTCCCTTTTCATCTTTTGCCCAAACTACAGCGATATCTGCAAGAGGTGAATTAGTAATCCACATCTTAGACCCATTTAGTATCACATCATCGCCATCTTCAACCATTTTAGTCAACATACCTGAAGGATTTGATCCATGATCTGGTTCGGTTAATCCAAAACAACCTATTAAATCGCCGGAACCCAATCCTGGCAAATATTTTCTTCTTTGCTCCTCCGACCCAAATTTATAAATTGGGTACATTACTAAAGAACCCTGAACAGAGGCCATGGAACGAATACCAGAATCTCCTCGCTCGAGCTCCTGCATTATTAACCCGTAGGATATTTCATCCATACCTCCACCACCATATTCTGAAGGAATAGTAGGGCCAAAAGCACCTACATTGGCCAAACCTTTGAATAGATGTACGGGACATTTGGCAGCCTGGGCGTAACCTTCAATGATTGGACTCACCTCCTTTTTCACCCAATCTCTGACAGCGTCCCTAGCCATCTTATGTTCTTCATCTAATAAATCGTCTATCTTATAATAATCATGTCCACCAAAGTGATCCACTTTATTTGATATAAAAAGATCTTTTTCTATGTCTGCAGTTGAAGAATTCATTTGTAATTAATTAGACGCCAAAGTTAAAACTTACTTTCCTAAAATACTTAAACATTATACGATTATAATCGTTCAAAGTCACCTTATTTAGAATTATTTATCCAGTCCCAAATGACTATATGCCACTTAACGCCTTCGTATTCCAGTGTATCTATTATTTTAAAGCCACATTTTTCGTGCGCGCGAATGGATCTCGGATTAGCCTCTGAAATATCGGTAACACAATAATCATATTGATTTATCAAACTCTCTTTAAATAAATTATACATTTTTGGTACCAAACCCTGTCCTCTAAATGGTTTAGCAACACAAAGCTGTCCAACAAGAACCACTTTTGCTTCCCCTAACTTTTCCCCATAATAATTCATGTCAGCCAGAGCATCAAACAAACTATCTAATAAAGAGTGTTGACCATAAAGCTTTTTATCCGTAACCATAGCGTAACCGACCACCCTATTTTCATGAAGTGCAATGATGGAAGGTTGTATCTCGTTCATCCTTCTTAGCAAATCAATGGAATAGGAAGCTGTCACAAAGCCTTCGTTAACACTTTCTTCCTTTGAAATATTCGCCAGATTGTTTTCCACTTCGAGGGCTTTTATTCCCTCTATTTCCCAGTCCTCTGTTACTCTCTTTATTAGTACTTTCTCCATTTTTGTTTTTTGTTGAAAAATACAATTAAATTAAAAAAATTATATTTACAATAAAAAGTATGATTATTGCACTGGAAGGTATGCATTTTTGGGCAAAAATTGGTTATTACGAAGAGGAACAAATTATTGGAAATGAAATTCATGTCGATGTATATGTTGATACTAAAGACATTGCTTTAGATGGTAATGATGATCTGGGCAGCACCTTAAATTATGAGACGATTTATCATCTTTGCCGATTGGAGATGAAAAAACCAGTGAAACTTTTAGAAACTGCGGCCATTAATATTCACCGACGTATACACTTTCAATATCAGAATAAAGGTATTGAAGTGAAAGTTCGCGTTTCAAAAATTTCCCCTCCTTTGAAGGGACCCGTAGATCGTGCCTTCATCGAAATAAGTGGCTAAAAATCATTTTACAATTTCACCCAGCGAATGACCTTTTTAACATTTTCCGACTTTATTTCAATAAAATAAACCCCCGGTATTAAATTTCCTGTTGATAAAGCAATTTGTTGACTGTCTCCGGGATAATCCCATTTTGTTTCTTGCATAATTTGTCCTGAAATCTGGGTGAAAGTACAATAAACCAAGCCAGGTCTATCGCCTTTAATATTCAAAAATATTTCATCCGTCCCTGGATTAGGATGAGCGCTTACATCAAATGAGGACTCTTCCACGGTAGCTAAAGAAGTTTGAACACCTGTTTGAACCAGTGCACCCCCTAAAATAGCTGTTCCACAGGCAGTTGCACCATCAGAAGCCGTTGCACATACCGTTCCATCTATCCAATTTGCATCCATAAACTGAATATCATCGAGCTTCCAGCCTTCATAAACTTGTGGTTCCTCAGTACCCTCAACTGATTGAACAAAACGCCAGCGCAGATTTAATTTTTCATTTTTAAATGGGGTGAGCATAACCACTGTAGATTGAAATTGATCAGATTCTCCCCAGAATGCCCTTGTTGTAAAACCAACGGTTCTTGGATTTAAGCGCCCGTCATAACCCTTCCTTACAAACAAAGAATCTGGCATAGGCACCCACGTTGTACCCTCATTTATTGAGTACTCCAAAAATCCACCATCCTTTCCCGGATCTATATCGTATTGGTGATAAAATGTTAGCGTTGGATTTGTTGTACCCTGAATAATGGGTTGGTTTTTTAATCTAAGTTTAGCATCTGTAGCATCCTTACCATTTGCAATAGCCCAGCTAAACTGACCGCTTACCGCATTACCTGTCTTTAATGTCCATAAGTCCTTACTACCTGTGGTAGCCTCAGTCAACCAATTTACTTCGCCCCCCTCTAATTCATCTAAAAATAATCTTTTTGAAAACCTGGCGTTATTCGTTGTCATTTTATAAAAAACGACTAACGATTCATTTGTATTTAGGTCAGATGTAGAAAAATTTAGAACATCACCCTGTAAAATAACACTTCTTCCACCTTGAAGACTACCGGCAATATAGGTACAACCCTGAGGGATAAAATCTTTAAATTTAAGATTATTTGCCGCTTTCAACTGATGATTGACCAAAGTTATTTTAACCGTAACTGTATCTCCTGGCTGAACTAATTTAGGCGAAATTTCCTTTTCAATTTTCATTGTTTTAAGACAACTTGGGAGCGGATCAAAACTTTGAGTATTATCATTTCTATTGGTTGAGGATCCTTGTTTAGCACCATGGCCAAGTCCCCTTCTGGCAAAAACCTCCCATAATAAACATTCATTTTCACCTTTATTATTGATGATATCAGCGGCAAAAATAGCATCCCGACCATCTAAAAAGCCAGGATTGCAATTTTGCAACTTCATTCCATCCATAACCAGCTGAATAGCCTTATTATTTCCCCCTTTTCCATTTACAATATCGGGGTCAAAGCCATATTTATCTGCCATTTTCCAATATAAATCCCAAAGCGTTGAGGCCCAAACTTCTCCTAATGGATGAGGTGCCGTTGTGCCAATAACGTCGTCATAGGTTTGATTATTTATTGAAAAATCAGTCGAGTAGGTTTGTCTTCTAATTCCTTTTTCATTATTATCGGAATAATCACCGATGGGAATCCCCTTTTTTCCATTATCACCTGGTTTAGTTGCCGTTACCAATGTAAAAAAATCACTCCATCCTTCCCCCATTTGTTCATCATTATTCAGGCAACTGGTATAAGATGGACCACCAGTCAATCTGTTAGAAATACCATGACCGTATTCATGAGCCACGATGCCATTATCAAAATTAGCATCTCTAATGACAATATCATTGGCATTTGCTTGTAAAGTAGCCCTAACAGTTTGTCCTAATCTCAAAGCATTTTTTATTGCATTACCACTTGAAGAGGGTAACATCACCACGGGAATCTTTGGCAATGGTGCTGTACCATCACTACCCATTGTTATAATATCATTAGACGTATTAACCACCAGAACAGCGAGTGCTCCAGCTTCTTCCGCTTTAATTACCTTTTCTTTAAACTTACAGGTACCTCGATCAACAACCAATATTTTTCCTCTGATAGCCGCAGCATTAGTCAATGTTCCACAGGCCAATGCAGATGAAACAGAGTCCTGCGCAACAATTAAAATACCAGAGATAGGATTACTACTAATGATGGGGCCGAAAGTAGCCAGACCAACATTGTAGGTGGCAGCTAAATTCGCTGGCGCGTTCACTGTAAACACTTTACCTTCACCAGGCATCCACAAATACATTTGCATCCTTCCACTGGCTCCATCAGGCGGTGTGGAAAAATTGGCATTGTTAAATCCACTGGCATCCTGACCTTCTGCTTTGACAGCATCTCCTGCTTTACCAGATTTTCCGTACAGATTTTGCTGAAAATTCCCAGCTTCCTCATTGAAACCATACCTATACGTAAAATCATGCATAAAATTATTCATGTAAAATAACTGGGTCACCGCAGCTTCCTGATAATTGTCAGGCGTTTTTGTGATATCGAATGGAAAATCAAAAACAAGACCAGAGCCCCCTTCAATGGTCTTTTCGTCGGGACTATTGTCAGCATCTCTATCTAAGTAAGCATGAACATTGTTACCTCTCGTTATCGTATATTCTGCCCCAGTTATTCCGTTGGTATCATGCCATCCAAAAGGGGAAGCAATCATATCTGAGGGATCATTCAGCAATAAACGCTGCCCTTCTAAAGGGGAAGACAAATAATGAGGAAACACTCTGTAACTACCTTTATTTAGTAAGCTAAAAATTTGATAATCAACCGTATTTTCTTTGTTATTTGTTACAGGCAACTTTGTATTATGCTCCTCATGATTACAATAAAGAGTATAATTCTCTTTCAACAGTACCTTTCCGGTCTGAGCATCTATTTTATACACCCAGTAATCTG
>JANQZX010000051.1:0-3363 GCA_030728245.1 Saprospiraceae bacterium
GTAGCTGGTGCAATCCAAACAGAAAGCAAAGCTACTGTTGAAGGTGTACAAGTTAACCTTTCTGGCCAGACTCAGAAGAGCTTCTCTACAAGTGTTAACGGTTTATTCGTATTCAATAACTTAACTGCTGGTGCGGATTACACTGTAACTCCAAGCTTGAACAAAGGTTTCTTGAATGGTGTATCTACTTTTGACCTTGTATTGATTAGCAAGCATATCTTAGGTGTTCAGCCTTTGAATACGCCTTACAAATTGATCGCTGCTGACGTAAACAACTCTAAGTCTGTAACTACTTTAGACTTGATCCAATTACGTAAGTTAATCTTGAATATCGATGCTACATTTGCTAACAATAGCAGCTGGAGATTCGTTGACGCTTCTTACACTTTCCCAAATGCTTCTAACCCATGGGCAGCTAGCTTCCCAGAAGTTAAAAACGTAAACGACTTAGAAGGTTCTTTATCTGCTAATTTCGTTGCTGTGAAAGTAGGTGATGTAAACGGTAATGCTATCGCTAACAGTACTCAAGGTAGTGTTCGTAACTTGACTTCTAACTTAGGAATCAATGTTGCTGACATGAACATGGTTGCTGGTAATGAGTACAAAGTTGACTTTACTGCTGCTGACTTAAACGGTATCGAAGGATTCCAATTCACATTAAACCTTGACAAAAAAGGTTTAGAGTTAGTTGACTTAGTACCTGGTATCGCAGCTGAAGAAAACTTCGGTATCTTCGCTGAAGAAGGTGTTGTTACTGCTAGCTGGAATGGCGAAGCAAAAGGTGGTGTATTATTTAGCTTGGTAGTTCGTGCTAAATCTAACACAACTTTAAGCGAAGTATTGAACTTAAACAGTCGTTACACTGCTGCTGAAGCCTACAAAGGTGGAGAAGTTGTAAACGTAGGTTTAAACTTCAATGCAAGCAAAGCTTCTGCTAACTATGAGTTATACCAAAATACACCTAACCCATTCGCGGGTGAGTCTATCATTGGTTTCAACTTACCAGCAGCTGGTGCAGCTACTTTAACTATCCAGGACGTAACTGGTCGTACATTGAAAGTTATCAACGGACAATATGCAAAAGGTTATAACCAAGTTAGCTTGAAGTCAACTGAATTATCTGCTACAGGTGTATTAACTTACACTTTGAAAGCAGCTGATTTCACTGCAACTCGTAAGATGATTATCGTAGAATAATCTTCTGCTTGCGCTTTGCGCAAACATAAACGGAGGGGGGATAAATCGAAAGGTTTATCCCCCTTTCTGTTTTTTGTCCTTTCCTGAACCATTTACCCATTTCATGACTTCGCCATTGCGATTTTGTTTGGTTAAAATTAGCGTGTGATAAATAGATTTGTTTTGTATTCGACAACTGATAGGTTTAATACCTTGTCGAGTGCCTTTTAGCAACGCTTGTGCTTCCAGACCTATTTTTTTACCTGATAATATACCTCCAGCAAAAATCAAAATTTTTAGTCTGTCGACTTCCATTATGGTGTTTAAAAAAATATAATATATGTATAATCTATGTAAAAAATAAAAAACTAAATAAGCCTGGCGAAGTCAGGTGGTTTATCCCCCTTTCTGTTTTCTGTCCTTTCCTGAACCATGTTTCCATTTTTTTGTTTCTTATTGTATGTCACAAATAGTTACATTTAGCTTTTTTCGCGTTTCTTCCAAATGGGAGGCTTTCAAAAAAATGGGCCAATCCCCTAAGCTTATTAAGGATTTGCCTGGTGCTTCTTTTGGAAAAATGTTAGGTACCGGTGCGGGGAATGGCTTTAGTATTTTCCCCGACCTTAGTCTATACGGCCTTTTGCTCATCTGGCCCGATGTCCAAACGGCAAAAAGGGGCTTATCCGATTCAGCTGAAATGAGGTTCTGGTTTGAAGACGCTACCTCCTACGGAACGCTCTTCATGGAGACCTGCAAGGTTCACGGTACCTGGGACGGAAAACAACCCTTCGATGTGGTAACCTCCCCTAAAACGGATATGCCTGTCGCTGTGTTGACCAGGGCGACCATCAAAAAATCTCACCTTTTTTCTTTCTGGAAAGATGTTCCTTCTGTAAGCAAAAGTTTAAATCATTCTCCTGAAGGTCTATATTCTGCCAATGGCGTCGGTGAATGGCCTCTCATTCAGCAAGCGACCTTTAGTGTATGGCAAAATGTCTCTTTTGTTGAAAACTATGCCTATCACGGTGAAAAACATAGGAATATGGTAACAAAAACGCGTAAAACAGGATGGTATGCAGAGGAATTATTCGCCCGATTTCATATTTTAGAGGTATCAGGGAATTGGTTACCCTGGCAAAATATAAAAAATGTTACTTCATTATAAATTATTCGGTGAAGGGAAGCCTTTACTTATCCTACACGGTTTTCTGGGCTCCTTAGATAATTGGCAAAGTATAGCTAAAGAGTTAGCTGCTAATTACAAGTTGTTTATTCTGGATATAAGGAATCATGGAAAATCTTTTCATGATCCCAAACATGATTATACTTCCATGGTAGAGGATGTTCGATATTTTATAGACCATCTTGGTTTATCAAAAGTCTCCCTAATTGGTCATTCCATGGGTGGAAAAATAGCCATGTCCATTGCCCTAAAATATCCTCTTTTAGTTAGTAATCTGGTTGTAGTTGACATCGCTCCGAAAGTATATTCACCAGGTCATGAAGATATCCTTCATGCGCTGTCAAAGGTAAATCCTAAGGAATTAAAAAGCAGGCAAGAAGCCGTTGACATTATTTCTACCTATATATACGAACCATCGGTTGTTCAATTTTTATTAAAAAACCTGGATAGACTTGGAGATGGGACCTTCGGGTGGAAAATGAATCTCCCCGTTTTAATAGACCAATATAAGGAAATGCTGGATTTTCCGTCGAAGGGATCATTTGATGGGCCTACACTCTTCCTTAAAGGTGCAAAATCAGATTATATCCTCCCTTCCGACGAAGAAAACATCTTCTCGTTATTCCCTAACGCCAAAATCGTCTCAATCAAAGATGCAGGCCATTGGGTTCATGCCGAAAACCCGGTAGATTTCATTACAGAAACATCCAATTTTTTGAAATAATCCGTAGGGGCGAAATAAAAATACTGTTTATTCGTAGATAGGTGCTATATGGTAGCGTTCTGAATCAGGATTTACAAGATTTCGAGGATTGTAGATAACGTCGCTGGTTTAAACTTACTGTTTATTCGTAGATGGGTGCTGTATCGTAGCGTTCTGAATCAGGATTTACAAGATTTTCAGGATTGTAGATAACGTCGCTGGTGGGGTAGACATCGTATTTCTAGAAATGAATACCTATTATGTGCTATTCGCCGATGCGATGATCGCAGCGGCGAATAGC
>JANQZX010000051.1:3463-6238 GCA_030728245.1 Saprospiraceae bacterium
TAAAAAATCCTCGAAATCCTGAAAATCCTGATTCAAACAATTGGCATCGCCGTCGCTAAATCCCCGTTGCTCCTGACCCCAGAGGGTCACATGTCTCTACACCCATTTTATTGTTTAGATCCCAATAGCTCATTATATCTCAATGGTTGACGAAGTAACCCAATAGCTTCTTTTACCTCAGGATCATTTCTTAATCCGATTTTTATTCTGCCGCTGGCATAGAAATGTCGGGCGGCTATTTCCTTTTCAATCAGATTCATGATTTCTGTTTTGTATTTCTCAAGGATTCCTTTCTGCTCTTTTTCCAAAGCTTCGTTGACTAACTTTTGGGTTTCAGTCAGCGCATATCCTTCTTCTTTTGATTTTCTGGTAAATTCCTTCCACGCTTTATTGGCTTCTGTCTCAAACTCTATCTGCTCATCCCTGATAAAAGAAAGAAATTGGTCAAAATCATTGAATTTCAGATTATTTATGTCCGTAGATTTATGACTATTCGCATAGCGGGAAACAAATCTGAAAATAATGTCCTGACGTAAAATGGATTGTATAACGGGTATATTGTCAGGGTGCTGTATTGGTAAATCAGGAGAAACGCCACCACCGTCATATACGGTTCTGTTATTTAAAGTTTTGTAAGCTACTTTTTTATTATCGGGAACCTCAACAGGTTCACCATTTTTATATTCAACACTCTGAATACTACGGCCACTTGGTATGTAATATTTTGAAGTGGTTAATTTAAGACGCGCGTTATAACCAACATCCACTGTATTTTGTACTAATCCCTTTCCATACGATCTTTGGCCGATAACCACGCCGCGGTCATAATCCTGGATCACACCACTCACTATTTCAGAAGCAGAAGCAGATCTTCTGTTTATCAGAACAACCAGCGGTATTTCCGTGTCCGTTGCATCCTGAGTGGTGTTAAACAGTCTATCCTGTTCTTTTATCCTACCTTTTGTGGTTACCACCAAGCTATTCTTAGGAATAAACACATTACAAACACTGATAGCTTCCATAAGAAGTCCTCCTCCATTTTCCCTCAAATCAAGAATAACGCCTTTTAAATCAGGATTTTCCTGACGCATATCCCTGAGGGCATTGGAAACATTTCGTCCTGCTCTTGGGGTAAATGTGGTCAGTGAAATATAGGCGATATCATTTTCCAAACGACTGAAATAAGGAACATTTGGCACTTCAAAATCACCCCGAACCAAATTTGTCTTTATTTCAGAGGTACTTCCCGGTCTCCTCAACGTTAAAGAAACGGAAGAACCTGCTGTACCACGGAGGAAAAAATCAACTTCCTCGGCAGATTTTCCATAGGTGTCTTTGCCATCAATAGCAATAATCTGATCACCGGTTTTTATCCCCGCTTTATCGGCAGATTGTCCTTCATAAATTTCTGTAATGGTGGCATATTGCTGGATAAATCTGAAATCAAATCCCGCATTATTAGATTTTCCCTCATTTTGGATTCTATATTTTTCAATATCAGATTCGGGATAATAGTTGGTAAATGGATCCAACGAAGCAACCATAGCGGTAATGCCTGTTCGCATTAATTTACCAGGATCTATTTCATCCACAAAACCGCCATTTAATTCCTTATAAACCTGGGCAAAAATTTCCAAATTCCGACTTATTTCAAATTCTCTCCTATTGTCAGTAGGTGAACTGATGGCTAGAAATAAAAAAGCCGACAGGATATACAATGATTTTTGAAACATAACCATAAATTATTCTTCTTTTGAAATGCTTATTGATTTAAATTAACAGTTTTTCCAGCAAAAAGGATAATTTTGCATGCCTTTATTTTTTATAAATTAACAAAATGATTCAGATTACATTTCCAGATGGTAATGCTCGCCAATTTGAGCCAGGTGTAACTTCCTTCGAAATTGCTCGTTCCATTAGCGAAGGACTTTCTCAAAAAGTACTTGCAGCCAAAGTAAACGGGGAAGTTTGGGATCTTTCCCGCCCTATTTCAAAAAATGCAACCCTGCAATTATTAACGTGGGACGACAAAGATGGTAAAACGACCTTTTGGCATTCTACTGCGCATCTTATGGCTGAGGCGCTTGAATCCCTTTATCCAAATATTAAATTCGGTACTGGTCCAGCTATTGAATCTGGATTTTACTATGACGTGGATACAGGCACAACACCTCTTTCTTCAGAAGATTTTGTTAAAATTGAAAATGAGATGATTCGTCTGGCCAGGTTGAAAAATCAATATGTCAGAAAGGATATTTCAAAGGAAGAGGCCGTTGCCTATTTTACAAATAAGGGAGATGAGTATAAATTAGAATTGATTGAAAAAAGGGGAGACGAATCTCTTACGTTATATACTCAGGGACAATTTACAGACTTGTGTAAGGGGCCGCATTTGCCAGATACCGGCTTTATTAAGGCGGTTAAGCTTACAAAATTAGGAGGTGCTTATTGGCAGGGTGATGATACTCGCCAGCAATTAACTCGTATTTATGGCATTTCATTTCCCAAGCAAAAGGATTTGACGGAATATGAATTCATGATGGCGGAGGCCAAAAAAAGAGATCATAGAAAATTAGGTGCGGAACTCGAATTATTTATGTTTTCTGAATTAGTCGGACCTGGTTTACCGATTTGGTTACCAAAAGGAAATGCACTGAGGGAGAGATTGATGAATTTTTTAAAGGCGGAACAGGAGAAAAGGGGTTATAAATTGGTTACCACTCCTCACATAGGTAGAAAGGAATTGTATGTTACTTCCGGTCATTATGCTAAATA